>JBCBCG010000161.1:0-9961 GCA_038530925.1 Pseudomonadota bacterium | reverse complement strand
GCCGCCTACGCCATGCGGGCGGGCCGCTGGCGGCGCTCGCCGCATTGGCTGGCGCGCTGGTTTATCGTTGGATCGATGGATCGCCTGAGGCGGCGGTCAGCGCCGAGGCTGTCGCCATCGGCGTCGCGGCGGCGAGCTTCGCGACGCTGCTCGCGGCGCCGGCGCGAGCCGTGCTTGTGGCGGCGAGCATCATCGTTTGGTTGGCGCTCAGCGTCGTCATCGGCCTCGCGGAGGCCGCCTTGTGGGATGAGCCTCCGGGCATGTCGGGCGACTTTGGCGCATCCCTGCTGGCGGCGGCCTTGCTGGTGTGTCTCTGCGCCGTCCGTCCGTTCAGGCGCATGCTCACGCGCGATGAGATCGTGATCAACGCCGCGCCGGATCGAGTGTTCGAAACCCTCCAACCCCAGCGCGACGGCGCCTATTGGAAAGAGCATGTGCGGGTGCGGCCCGTGCCCGCGCGACCGGAGCTCTTCGACTTCGCGATGGCTGGCCGCGGCGGGGATGCCGCGCATGTCGTGCGTCTTCGCATGATCACCGACGCCGCGCAGCGGATCATCACATTCGAGAGTGTCGACGACGGCGTTTTGGACGCTGGCGTCGTTGGCGGTTTGATTGATCAGACGCTTGAGCATTATGCGGTCGTTCCTACGGAGCGCGGCGCGCTGGTCGTTTTGGTCTACGACATGCGGCGCCCGAGCCTTGGGTTTCTCGCAGCGCATGCGCTGTTGGATCTGACCGGCGATGAACTTCGCCTCTTGAAGCAGTATTTCGAAGGCGGCGCAGGGCCCGCCTTTATCGGCGGCGTTTAGGCGCCGCCATCCGTCCAAAACCGCTCCGGCGCCGGCGTCGCGGGGCGCGCGCCGTTCATGCGGTCGATCAGCGCGGCGGCGAGGCGATGGGCGAGGCCGACGCCGATCTTGAAGCCGCCGCAGGCGGTCCAGAGCCGGTCGCTTTCATCGAGCGGGCCGATCAACGGATCGCGCGAGCGGAGCTTCGGCCGCACGCCGGCCCACAGCTCCATGAGCGGCGCGCCGCGCAATGGCGGGCACAGCGCCTCGGCGCGGGCGCGAAGCGCGATGGTTTCAGCATCCTCCGCCGCGGCGCGCCGGCCCGCCTCGAAGGGATCGGCGTCAGCCCGGGCCTGATCGGCCGGCCGCCACTCCGTCTCATCCGTCGAGCCGACGGCGACGCGGCCGGCGCCATGGGGCGCGATGTAGAGCCCATCCTCATAGAGAAGTGGCCGGGTCTCATAGCCCGGCGCGTGGAGCAAAAGGGAGCGGCCTTTCACGCCGCCGAGCGGAGCGGCGGCGGCGGCGATGAGGGGATGGAGCGCGCCGCTCTCGAACCCGGCGGCGATCACCACCGCGCCAGCGGCGACGCGCTCGCCTGTCGAGAGCTGGGCGCGCGCGCCGCGCGGCGCCGGTTCGAGCCCGAGATAGCGCGCGCCCTCCGTGATCGCGCCGGCGCCCTTGAGCGACGCGGCGAGCGCGGCGAGATAGGCGCGCGGATCGATGCGCGCGGCCAGCGTGTCCCAGACGCAGCCGAACGGCGTCGCATCCTCCGCGAGCCATCCCTCGACGCGCGCCTCAGCCGGAAGCGCCTCGCGGGCCCGCGCGCTGTAGGCGAAGGCGGGATCGAGCGGCGCCCAATACCGCGCGGCGCCGCGGCGGCGCTCATCCACCTGGGCGCGGAAGCTCTCGCTGCGGATCGGCATCACCCGCCCGGCGCGGCGGTAGCCGGCGCTGAGCCCGGTCTCAGCCTCGAGCGCGGCGACCTCGTCCGGCAGCGCCGCGAGCGCGGCGAGTTGGAACGCTTTTTTCGCGCTCCAGCGATCCGGCGTATGCGCGGTGAGCGCGCCGAGCAGCCCGCCGCTCGCGCCGGCGCCGATGCGGCGCGCTTCGACAACGCGCAGGCTGAGGCCCGCCTGCGCCGCGCGCCGCGCGCACCAAAGCCCGAAGACGCCGCCGCCGACGATGAGGAGATCCACGGTTTCGCCCGTTGCGGCGCCGCCGCCCATATCGCCGCCTTTCTCCTACGCTGGCCGCTCCGCGCCGCGGACCCCTCTTGCGCTCGCGCGCCGACGGCGCGAAGCGAGCGTCAGGCGGCGCGACAGAAACGGCGATCTTCTTATGGCGAGCGACGAGGCGGGCGGCCAGATCGAAACGAGTGAAATTCTTTGGGCCGAAGACGGCGCGCCGCGCTCCGCGCGCTATGACGATGTGTTCTTCTCCGCCGAGGATGGGCTGGCGGAGAGCCGTCATGTCTTCCATGCCGGCGTCGGGCTTGAGGCGCGGCTCGCCGCAAGTTCAGCGTGGGCGCCGCTCCGGCTTGGCGAGATCGGGTTCGGGTTCGGGCTGAACTTCCTCGGCGCCTGGGCGGCGCTTGACGCGGCGCGCGAGGGCGGAGGAGGAGCGGACGAAGAGGCGGCTCTCGCCTATGTCGGGATTGAGCGCAGCCCGCCGAACGCCGATGAGATCCGCCGCGCGCTCGCGCCTTGGCCGGAGCTTTACGCGCGGCGCGAGGCGCTTCTGGCGCGCTGGCCTTTGCGGAGCGGCGAGACGGTCGCGCTGGCGCCGGGGCTGAGCCTGACCCTTCTGGTCGGCGAGGCGTCTGTCGAGACCGAAACGATCGCGCCGCCCTGCGGCGCCTGGTGGCTCGATGGTTTCAGCCCGGCCAAAAATCCGGACGCCTGGGCGCCGCCGCTCCTCGCGGCGATCTATGAGCGCACCGAGCCTGGCGGCGCGCTCGCCACTTACGCGGCGGCGGGCTGGGTGCGCCGCGGGCTGCAGGCGGCCGGCTTCGAGGTGACGCGCCGTTCGGGTTTCGGGCGCAAGAAGGAGATGCTGACGGCGCTGCGGCCCGCAGGCGGCGGTCAAGCGCGAAAGAGCGGCTGAGGCGGATCGAACACGCGGCGGATGGGCGCCTGTGTTCATCGCGGCGGCCGGTTTATCAGGCGATTGGATCAAGGCGCGGCGCGCGCTCGGCGGGCCTTCGGCCTGTTCTCGCGCCAGGGCGCGCGGGCCGAGCGACGCCGGGACGCGTCGCGGGAGTGAGAAGCGAGGGCGCGGATGGCGCAGATCGTGGGGCTGATCGCGCCGCTCTTCGGCGTCATCCTACTCGGCTATGTGACGGCGCGGCTGAAGCCTGAGCCCATCGAGGCGCTCGGCTGGCTTAACATCTTCATCGTCTATCTCGCGTTGCCGGCGCTCTTCATCAAGATCATGGCGGAGACGCCGGTGGAGGATCTGGCCAATGGCCGCTTCATCCTCGGCGTGCTGCTCGCGAGCACGGTGATTTTGGCGCTCGGCTTCATTCTTGGTCTGCTGGTGACGCGCGGAAGCATTCCCGAAGCGACGATCCAGGCGCTGGCCTCGGCTTATGGCAATATCGGCTATATGGGGCCGGCTGTGGCGATCCTCGCCTTTGGCGAAGCGGCGGCGGCGCCGGTGGCGCTGATCGTGTGCTTCGAGAACATTCTCTATTTCACCTTCGCGCCGGCGATGATGGCGATCGCCGGCCGCTCCGAAGCGGGCGCGGGCGGCCCGGCGCGCGGCGCGGCGTGGCTCTCAGCGGTCCGATTGGCGGGCCAGGTCGCGGCGAAGGTGTTGCTGCATCCCTTCATTCTGGCGGCGGCCATCGGCGTCGCGCTCGCCGTGGCGGAGGCCTCGCTCCCCGAGCCGCTGGAGCGTTTGATCGACACGCTCGCCCAGGCCGCGGCGCCCTGCGCGCTGTTCGCGATGGGCGTGACCCTGGCGCTGCGCCCGCTCCGCCGCGCGCCGGCGGCGCTCGGCTTTATCGCGCCGCTCAAGCTGATCATCCATCCGATCCTGATGTATTGGACGCTGGTCTGGATCGCTGGCGACGCGCCGTTCGAGCCGATCTGGCTCGCCACCGCGGTTTTGTTGGCCTCGCTGCCGAGCGCGACGAACGTCTATGTGATCGCCAGCCAATACGGCGTCTGGCTTGAGCGCGCTTCGGCGAGCGTGCTGGCGACCACAGGGTTTTCGCTCGTCACAGTGTCGGCGGCGCTCTGGTGGCTTACGAAATCCGGATCATTCTAGCGCCAGGCGGCTCGCCTCCGCGGCGCGCGCGGCCTATGCTCTTTACCGGGCGGTCAGGTCCAGACCGCTGGTTTTCAATGCAGGAGCGAAGCGCATGCGCCTTTACGGTTCGGTCAATTCCCCTTTCGTCCGCAAAGTTCGCATCGTGATCGGCGAGCTTGAGCTTGAGGAGCGCGTCGAGTTCATCGCGGCGGAGGGCACACCGCTCGATGATCCGGGGCTGCGCGCGAAGACCCCTCTGAAGAAAATCCCGTTCCTTGAAACCAGCGATGAGCGGATCCTGTTCGACAGCCGCGTGATCGCCGAAGCGATGATCGAGAGCTGTCCGGATGAGGCCACGGCGCGCGCGATGCTGCCCTCAGGCGGGCCTGACCGACAAGACACGCTGACGCGGCAGGCGTTGGGCGATGGGATTTGCGACGCCGCGGTGGGCGTCGCCTATGAGACGCGGCTGCGGCCCGAGGCGCTGCACTGGCCGGAATGGCTCGACATTCAATGGGGCAAAGTCGTCTCGGCGCTCGATTGGGCTGAGACGCGCGCCTTGGCGGCGGATCGCTTTGATCTCGGCGACGCGGCGCTGGCGGCGGCGCTGCCATATCTCGATTTCCGCTTTCCCGACCGGGATTGGCGCATCGGCCGTCCGGCTTTGACGGGGTGGTGGGACGGCGTCCGGGCCCGCCCGGCGGTTGCTGCGACCTTAAGTTGATGATGCGGGGGCATGTTCGCGAATAGCGGGTGATTTGGCGCCGCAGCTGGTCTTTCCGCTATTCGCCGCAGGGAGTCTCGGCGAATTTTCAAGCCTTGTTCTTGCTGCAATGAGCGCGCTAAGCGGGGCGCTCAGGCAAGGAGCATAACGATAAAATGAGCAAAATTGTTTCCTTCATCAATATGAAGGGCGGTGTGGGCAAGACCACCTCCGCCGTCACGCTGTCGGAGACCTGTGCGGCCGAGTTCGGCTGGAAAGTGCTGCTGGTCGATCTCGACGCGCAGGCGAGCGCCTCTTACGCGCTCTGCGGCGCCGCCGCATACGAAACGGCCGTGCGCGGCGAGCGCACCTTGGCGGCCTTCTTCGATCGGGTGGCCGATGGCCGCCGGCCTGAGCCGCTGAGCGAATACCGCACCCGCGCCGCGGCGGTCGAGACCGCGGGCGACGACGCCGCGGCGGCGAGCGGCGCGGCGATCGATGTGCTCTGCTCCGAACCATCGTTGCGCTACGCCGAGCGAGCGCTGATCGAGCATTACCACACGCTGCGCACGCGGCGCGGGCGCGATGTCGTCTCGCGCAGCGGGCCCGAGGGGCAAACGCGCCGGATCATGCGCGACGCGCTGGATCGGCTCCGCGGATCCTACGATCTGATCGTGATCGACTGCCCTCCTGGCATCTCCATCTTCGCTGAAGCCGGCGTCGCCGCCTCAGATTTGATCGTGATGCCGACGATCCCGGATTACCTGTCGACGCTGGGGCTGAAGGAGCTGAACAAGCGCTTTTTGCGCCAGCTGAAGCGAGACGGCAATCTCGCCGGTCGCATGGCGATCCTGCCGACGAAAGTGCGCCCGTCGGACGCGACGCATCGGCGGTTCTTGAAGCTGCTGGATCAGCTTGTCCGCGACGGCGCGATCGAAGCGAGCTTCTTGACGACGCTGATCGGCGAGAATGCGAATATCGCGCGCGCGCTGGAGCCGGACCATCTTGGCGAAGCGTTCAAAGACAAGTACGCCGCCGTGAAGACCGATCTCATCGAATTCGCCCGCGAGATAAAAGGACTTCTGGAAGATGGCGCCGACACCGGACCCCAAATCCGCATTACGGAACGGGAGCCAGCCGCATCCCGAACCGGGCGCGCCGCGTGAGACGCCGGCGCGGGCGTTCTTTGAGGCGCTGTTCGACGCTGTTTTGGACGAGATGGAGCGAAATCCCGACTTCGCCGAACGCTTGAGCGCGCGGCTTTCGAAGGGCGTCGGCGATCACGTTAATCTGGTGGTCAAGACGCGGCGGCGGCGACTCGACGCGCCTCCCGCTGAGCTCGACGCGCTGGATCTGGCCGCTCTGATGGCCGAGGAGGGCCAGTTCGCGCTGCGCGAGAAGCTGACGGAGTTCAAAAACGCGGAGCTGGCGGCGCTGATCAAGGCGCGCAATCTTAGCTCTGAGCCATTGTCGAAGCTCAATAAGTCTCAGCTCGCCAATATCTTGGTGCGCGCCGCGAAAGCGGGGTGAGGCGCCCTCAAAGCTCCGGCGCGGAGCGGGGCGGGTCGAGCCCGGCGCGAAGAGGCTCGTCGCTGACCCGCTCCTCGCCTTGCCCGGCGCCGTAGCCCTCCTCCTCCTCGCCGCCTCCCTCCCCCGGCGCCGCCGCGCCGAGGCGCGTCGGGGGCGCCTCCGCGGCGTCGGCGGCCTCGCTCGCCGGCGCCAGCGCCAGGATCAAACCGGCGCAAGCGATCACCGCCGCGCCGAGCCAGGAGAGCGCGTCCGGCCATTCGCCGAACCAGGCGAGGCCGATCACCGCGGCGGCGACCAGCTCGAAATAGAAAAAGGGCGCAAGCGTGGTCGTGTCCGCCCGCGCGAGGCCGAGATACATCGCCGTGTGCGCCACCACCGAGGCGAGCGCCATGGCGAAGATCGCCGGCGCCAGCGCCAGGGGCGGCGTCTCCCACCAATAGATCGCGAGCGGCGCCAGCATCACCGCGCCGAGCACATATTGCAGCATCAACAGCCGCACCGGATCTTCGCTGGTCGACAGCATGCGCGAGAGGATCAGGAAGACAGAGACTGAGACGCCGGCGCCGAAGGCGTAAAGCACGCCAGGCTCGAACCCGCCGACCGGTCTCAGCACGATCAGCGCGCCCACCACGCCTGCGAGCAGCGCGCCGAGTTTGCGCTCGGTCATGCGCTCGCCCAGCACCAGCACGCCGAGCCCAGCGCCCAGGATCGGATAGATCATGAATGCGGAGATCGCCGAGACGAACGTCACTTGAGACAGTGCGTTCAGATAGAAATAGATGCCGAACACCAGGCACATGGTGCGCGCGGCGTGCAATCCCAGCCGCCGGGTCGGCAGGATGCGCCAGCCGCGCAGCGCCACCGCCGCCGGCGCCATAATCACCGTGGCGGCCGCATAGCGCATCCAGGCGATCACCGCGATCGGGAGCAGCGCGGACATCTCCTTGCCGAAGGCGTCCGACACCGTGATCATTGTCGCCGACAAGATGACGAACAGGATGCCGACGAGTTCACTTCGCGATGTCATGCCGTCCGCCCCTCCCATCCGGTTTGACCGCGCGCCATGAGGGAGACCGAGGTTCGACCGGCCGCGAAGCGCCGCGGACGGTCTCCGAAAAGCGCTCCCACGCTGATGCGCATGGAGTCGCCTCTAGCTCGGCGCCCGCGGCGAGGCAATCGCCATGGGCGGCGGCGTCTCAGCGCATGACGAAGGGGTTGGGCATCGGCGCGTCGGACAGATTGATCCAGGTGGTCTTGGTTCGGGTGTAATCGAGCACGGACTCGGCGCCCGCCTCGCGGCCGTAGCCCGATTGATCGAAGCCGCCGAACGGCGCGATCGGAGAGATCGCGCGGTAGGTGTTCACCCAGCAAATCCCGGCGCGCAGGCGCTTTGCGACGCGATGCGCGCGCGCGACGTTCCGCGTGAAGACGCCGCTTCCAAGGCCGTAAGGCGTCTCGTTGGCAAGGCGGATCGCCTCCGTCTCATCCTCGAAGGGCAGGAGCGACATCACCGGGCCGAACAACTCGACCATCAGCGTCTCGGTCTCTGGCGAGGCGCATTCGACGAGCGTCGGCGCCATGTAATGGCCAGGCCGATCCAGCGGCGCGCCGCCGAAGCGGATCCGCGCGCCTTGGGCGCGGGCGGCGGCGAGCGTCGTTTCGATCCGCGCGATCTGCGCGCGCGTGCAGAGCGGGCCGACATGCGTCGCCGGATCGAGCGGATCGCCGACGATGATCGCACGCGCCTTCGCTTCGATCCGCGCGACGATCTCCTCGAACACGGAGCGCTGGATCAGACCGCGCGAACCCGCCACGCAGCTTTGGCCGGAGGCGCCGAAATTCCCGGCGATCAGCCCGTTGGCGGCGCTGTCGAGATCGGCGTCCTCAAACACCAGGATCGGCGATTTGCCGCCCAGCTCCAAGGTGGTGACGGCGAAGTTCTCCGCCGCGTTGCGCAGCACGTGGCGCGCCGTATCCGGTCCGCCGGTGAAGGCGATGCGGTCGATGCGCGGATGGCGCGTCAGCGGGATCGCGCAGGTCTCAGGATCGCCGGTGATCACCGAGACGACGCCAGGCGGGAAGCCGGCGCGATCGATCAACCTGGCGAACTCGAGCATCGGCGCCGGCGCGATTTCGGAGGCTTTGAGAACCACCGCGCAGCCGGCGGCGAGCGCCGGGCCGAGTTTGGTTGCGGTCAGGAACATCTGCGCGTTCCAGGGCGGGATCGCCGCCACCACGCCGATCGGCTCGCGGCTGGTGAAGACATGCATGTCCGGCTTGTCGATCGGCAGCACCGCGCCTTCGATCTTGTCCGCGAGCCCGGCGAAATACCGGTAGTAGTCCGCCACGTACCGCGTCTGCGTCGCGGTCTCGGCGAGCAGCTTGCCGCTGTCCGTGGTCTCGATCCGGCCAAGCGTCTCGGCGTGCTCTTCAACAAGATCCGCCAACCGATAGAGGAGCTTGCCGCGCGCGGTTTGCGTCATGTCGCGCCAGGCCGGATCCTCGAGCGCGCGCGAAGCGGCGGCGACGGCGCGGTCCACATCCTTGGACGCGGCGCAAGCGAAGCTGGCCCAAGGCGCGCCGGTCGCTGGATTGAGGCTCTCCATCCTCTGTCCGGCCGCGCCTTCGACGAACGCGCCGTCGATATAGAGCGGGAAATGCGGCGTCTCGGTCGTCTGGCTCGTGGGCATTCGATTGTTGGGCGTTCGGTTCATGGGCGTCTTGCTCAAAATCTGGCGGCGAAGGATCAGGCGAACGCGGGCATCACCTCGTCGATGAACCGAGACAGCGAGGCGCGTTTGCGCGCGGCGCTCATGCCGCTGTCGATCCAGAAGGAGTATTCATCGTAGCCGAGATCCTCATAGCGTTTGATTTGTTCGATCACCTCTTGCGCCACGCCCATCGTCAGATCGCGGCGCAGCTTGCCAGGCGGCGTCATCTCATTCGCGGCGATCTCCTCGGCGCTGAGGCGCTCGATCAGCCCTTGGCGCACCGGCCGCTTGTTCTGAAACCAAGCGCCGAAATAGCTGTAGAACCGGCTCAGCTCCGCCGCGGCGCGATCGACATCCTCCGCATCGGCGCCCACATAAGTGTGGTGCAGCAGCATGATCTTCGGCCGCGCGCCCTCATGATCCGCGCAAGCCGCCTCGAAGCGCAGCATCAGCGTCTCGATCTCCTCAAGCCCTTGCCAGAGCGGCGTGACCTGCACGTTGAAGCCCGATTTGACAGCGAATTCGTGACTGTTGGGATCGCGCGCGGCGATCCAAATCGGCGGGCCGCCCTCTTGCAGCGGCTTCGGCGCGGAGCTTGTCGCGGGAAAGCGCCAATGCTCGCCTTCATGGGCGCAATCGCCCTCCCAGAGCGGGCGCAGGAGCGGCGCGAGCTCGCGTAGGCGCTGACCCGCCGTCCAGGCGTCGAGGCCCGGCGACAGGCGCTCATACTCATAGGAATAAGCGCCGCGGGCGACGCCCAGCTCGACGCGGCCGCCGGTCATCAGATCCGCCGCCGCCGCCTCGCCGGCGAGCTTGATCGGATGCCAGAAGGGCGCGACCACCGTTCCGGTGCCGAGACGCAGATGCTTTGTGCGATGCGCTAAATCCACGAGCGAGAGGAACGGGTTCGGCGCGATGGTGAAGCCCATGCCGTGATGCTCGCCGGTCCAAATGGCGCGCATGCCGCCCTCATC
>JBCBCG010000160.1:0-10002 GCA_038530925.1 Pseudomonadota bacterium | reverse complement strand
GCGTAACGGCGATTACTGCGAAGACTAGCGTAAAGCGCTGAATGCATGCTTAAGGACGTCGCCGCGCGCGGGCGTCGTCTCGTTCGCAGTAATCGCCGTTACGCTGTTGGGGACGATCCATGCTCACTTCGCCGCCTGCTTACGCCAAAGCCGATGCGGAAGCCGATCCGTTCTCGCCGCAGCTCGACAGCGAACAAGGGTCGAGCCTTCAGCCGATCAAGCTCGATGCGATCCCGCATGACCATCCCGTGCGGCGCTTCGCGGAAATCTATGTGAGCCTGGTCGCCGGGAATTTTCTTCCGGAAGAAAACGCGCTGATCCGCTCGAAGGACGCGCTGCCGCTCTTCGCTTGGGGCAAGCATATCGAGCCGATCGAACTCGATGGCGGCGTCGACTTCAAAGTCCTTCGCCAGGGCGAGCGCAACGCCCTGCGCGAGCGGCGGAATTACCGCGATCAGTGGATGAGCGACACGGTGGATCCGGAGTTCGTTCAGGCGCGCTACCGCGAGATCATCGCCTCTGCGGTGCTGCGCAAGCCGCTCTATTCGAAAGGCCGCACGCCGACGCGCGAGCGCTCCTTCCTCTACTGCCTGCGCGGCGTCTTCCCGGTGTTCGCCGACAATCACGCCCGCCTGCGCCTCTTCCAGATCGAGGCGGAGCCATACGTCTCGGTCTGATCGCGGCGAAGGCTCAACCGTCCTTCAGCTTGCGGACTTCGGCGCGAGCGAGATCGTCGGCGCGTTCGTTCTCGGGATGGCCGGCATGGCCCTTCACCCACTCCCAAGAGACGCGGTGGCGCGCTTGCGCGGCGTCGAGCCGGCGCCAGAGATCCTCGTTCTTCACGGGTTTCTTGTCCGCCGTTTTCCAGCCATTGCGCTTCCAGCCATGGATCCACTGCGTAACGCCGCCGCGGACATATTGGCTGTCGGTGACGACGATGATCTCGGCCGGCCGCGTGAAGGCCTCGAGCGCAGCGGCCGCCGCGGTCAGCTCCATGCGATTGTTGGTCGTATCCGCCTCGCCGCCGGACAGTTCGCGGTGCTTGAGAACGCGCCCGCTCTCCCGGGCGATCAGCACAGCCCCCCAACCGCCAGGGCCCGGATTCCCGCTGCAGGCGCCGTCGGTATAGGCGAAGAACCCATCCCGCGCGGCGTCTTCCGAGCCGGGAAACGGATCGTCCACGCCGCCACCCGGCTCATCGCTTGATGCATCGCTCATACGCCGCTCATGACCCATCCCCGAACCCGCGGCAAGCGGCGGCGGCGCATCCCGCGCCGCTGAAGCGCGTTGCGGCTCGTCAACCATCGACGCATCCGCTATAAGGCGCTGATGGAACTCCTTCTTTCGGAACAGGATCGACGGCGCTTAGAGGCGATTAGGTTATTTTACGAGCAGGTGAGCCCGAAGCCATGGGCGGTGCTGGCGAGCGTTCGCTATTACTGTATTGGGGTCGCAGTTCTGTCGATCGCCTTCTGCATCATAGTCATGCACAATATCGATGATCCAACCACACGATACCAACTTTATGTGACATATACGGTTTCGACAACACTGATCGCGATCCCGGTCTCGCTTCGGGCCCAAAAAGTCTTCAACGCTTATGCTGAGGACACCCTAACCCCAACTTTTAAGCTGTCTTATGAAAAATTCAAAAACGCAGGGCTCGATTACGAACTGCTGACACGGTATTCGGTATTTTATACGCTAACTCCTATAGGACTTTATTCTATTTCGACGGCAATCTTCCTTAGCAACAAGAAGTTTAGCGCTCCATTTGACTTGCACTGGCTCGTGGGGCAGGTGTTTCACTCAGGTGTTTTTTACGCTAATTTGTCTAGCTTAGCGATAAGCTCGGCGTGGCGAGCCGCCTCTAAGGGCGTCTGATGATCCGACAATTGGGACGGCTATGACACCGCCGCTGGCGAGCGGGAGGTGAAGACGCGGATGTAGTCGCCGGGCGAGGAGCCCGCCCAATAGACCCAGAGACGCTGCGGATCTTCAGGGTCGATCCACACCCGATCGCCGCGCTCAAGCCCGCGCAGTTCAAGACTGATATAGGTGATCGCCGTGTTGGCCAGGAAATCGGTCGCGGCCATCGTGTCCTGGAACGCGGCGACGCCGAGAACGGGCGAGTCGAAATCGACATAGCCGATCTGGATCCCGGCCAGGCTGTCGAAGAACACATAGTGGCTGGCGACCTCCTGGCCGGCGGCGATCATTCCGTTCTCGCCGCCGATATCGACGCGGATCGGCGCCTCCAGCAAAATGTTCTGGTCCTCATCGAAGGCGTAGAGATTGTCGTCGTCGAAGGTGTCGGCGCCCACCGCGAAGGGGCGATCCGCCGAGAGCTTGACGAAGGCGCCCGTCCCGTTCTGCCGCACGATCTCGCCGCCGATCACCGTCGCCTGGACCGGCGCGGCGAGCCCGATCACAGAGAGCGCCGCGACGCCCGCCGCCGCGCGCAGGATCATCCTCCAAATGTCGCCGGTCGAAATCGCCATCCGCCTCTCCGCACGCGCGTCCATCGCTGCGGAACGGTAGATCACGCATCGCACGGAAGCGGTCACAGTTCAGTGATCACCCGGGAGCGGGCCCACTCTCAGCTCCAGCGCGCGCGATCCTTCGGCGGCAGATCCGCGGCGTGGTCGACATCGGCGAGCGTCGTGATCAGCGCCGCACGCTCGCGACCGAGGCCAAGCAGCGTGTCGGCGAGCGCATGCTCGGTGGACCAGCGCACCCGATCGAACAGGCCCGGCGGCGCGGCGCGGCGTCCGCGGCGGAGCGCGATCAGCCAATAGCCGCCGTCGCGCGCGGGGCCGATCGCCGCCTCCGCCGCGCCAAGCGCGGCGAACGCCTCCGCGATATGCGCGTGCTCGACACCTGGAGCGTCGGCGCCGATAATCGCCAAAGGACCGGGCGGGAAGGCGCGGAAAGCCCGCCCCATGCGCGCGCCGAGATCGCCGCGCCCTTGCGGCCAGCGCCGCAGCCCCCGCGGCCAGAACCGGCTCGACAGCGCCTCCGCATCCGGCGAGACGGCGATCCAAGTCTCCCAGCGCGCATCCGCCGCCATCCGGCGGGCGAGAGAAAGCGCTTGGCGCCGATACCAAGCCGCCGCCGCCACGGACCCGATCTCCCGCCCGAGGCGGCTTTTGACCCATCCCGGACGCGGCTCTTTGGCGAAGATCAGCAGACGCCGTCGCCAGCTTGGCCTCGCCCGCTCTTGGTCCGCGGTCCCTCTCATCGCCCCATCCCCTCTCTCACCGCCGATACCGCGCGGCGATCACCTCCGGGTCGACGCCCGCGTAATACTGCGCCAGGCACGCCCAGTTCTTGGCGCCGCGGCGCAACCATCCCTCGCGGCGGTATTTCTCAAAACTCGTCTCGACCGCCGGCGCCAGCAGCCGGAGCCGTCGCCGGCCGAGGCGCCGCGCCAAGGCGACGTCCTCCATCACGGGCTGATCGGGATAGCCCCCCACCGCGTCGTAAAGCCGCCGAGAGATCAACAGCGCCTGATCGCCGTAAGGCAGCGCGAAGAGCCGCGTGCGCAGATTGGCCCAGCCCGAGACCAGCCTGGCGCCGAAGCCCGCCTCATCATAAGCGAGCCGAAAGGACGCTGCGCGATCGGGCGCTTCGGCGAAATGCGCCGCCACGGCGCCCGGCCAGCCCTCCGGAAGCAGCGTGTCCGCGTGCAGGAACAGCAACCAGGCGCCGCTGGCGGCGTCCGCGCCCCGGCGCAGCTGCCCGCCTCGCCCCGGCGGCCCGGTCACCAACCGCGCGCCGAGCCCCTCCGCCGCCGCGGCGATCTCATCGTTCGAGCCGCCGTCGCTGATCACGAGATCACGGATCAAGCCGGCCTGGAGACCCGGCCCAAGCGATCCGATCACCGGCCCAAGACCCGGCAGCGCGTTCAGCGTCGGGATCACCACAGAGAGCGGCGCCGTCATCGCTCTCGCTCCCGCCTCTGAGCGCTCAAAGCCGCTCTCCCCTCCCCGGAGCGGCGTCGATCACCGCCGCGCATCCAGCCTTTGCGGCGACGCCGCCGAGCCCACCCGCCAAGCTCGATCAAGATCTTCGCCGCGCGCCGGCGCGCCATGACCGCGTCAAACCCATCCTTGAGCGCCGCCCCAAAGCGCTCCCGCCGCATCCTGGGCGCCCCAACGGCGCGAAGGGGCTCGACGCCCCTGAACGCCGTTTCTCCCTGCGCGAGGCCCTCCTGCGCGAGGCCCTCCTGCGCGAGGCCCACCTGCGCCACGCCCATGCGCCACGCATCCGTCACGCGCCCTCGCCGACCCAGCCTTCCTGAAAGCGCACTGGCGCGCCGGGCGGCGCGGCGTCGACATCGCTCGGGATCTCATCCTCCCACATGACACGGCGGCCGCGGATGATCGTTCCTGTCGGCCAGCCCGTCGCCGTGACGCCGTCATACGGCGTCCAGCCGCAACGCGAAGCGATCCAGTCATTGCGGATCTCTCGCCGCGCCGCGAGATCCACCACCGTGAAATCAGCGTCATAGCCGACGGCGATGCGGCCTTTGCCGGCGATCCCGAAAATGCGGCAGGGCTCTTCGGCGGTCAGCTTCACGAAGCGCTCCAGCGACAAGCGCCCTTCGGCGACATGGGTGAGCATCACCGGAACGAGCGTCTGCACGCCCGGCATGCCGGACGGGCTCGCCGGATAGTTCTGCGCTTTTTCGTCACGCGTGTGCGGCGCGTGATCCGAGCCGAGCACGTCGATCACGCCGCTCCGGAGCGCGGCGAAAATCGCGTCGCGATGCGCCGCGCCGCGCACCGGCGGGTTCATTTGGACAAGCGTCCCGAGCCGCGCATAAGCCTCGTCGCCATCGAGCGTCAGGTGATGCGGCGTCGCCTCCGCGGTGATGAGATCCTTATGCGCCGCGAGCAGCGGCAGCTCCTCCGCGGTCGAGATGTGCAGCACATGAACGCGCCGGCCCGTCTCGCGCGCCAGACCGATCAGCCGTTCGGTGTTGAGCCGCGCCGCTTCCGGATCGCGCCATTCGGGATGCGAGCTCGGATCGCCGTCGCGCCGCAAGCCCGCCCGCGCGCGCAGGCGCGCTTCGTCCTCCGAATGCACCGCGACGCGCCGACGGCCCGAAGCGAGCACCCGGCGCACCGCCTCGGTCTCCTCCACCAAGAGATCGCCGGTCGAGGAGCCCATGAACAGCTTCACGCCAGCGCAGCCGCGGGCGCGCTCGGCCTCGGGCAACAACGCGGCGTTCTCCGCCGTCGCGCCGAAATAGAAAGCGAAATCGACGATCATCCGCCCCGTCGCCCGCGCCACCTTGTCGTCGAGCGCCTCCAGCGTGGTGGTCGAAGGCTTGGTGTTCGGCATCTCGAACACCGCCGTCACGCCGCCGAGCGCCGCGGCGCGCGCGCCCGTCGCCAGATCCTCCTTCTGCTCGGCGCCCGGCTCGCGGAAATGCACTTGGCTGTCGATGACGCCAGGCAGGATATGGAGCCCCGCGCAGCCGATCCGCTCCGCCGCCGCGGCGCCGCCAAGCCGGCCGATCGCCGCGATCCGCCCGCCGCTCACGCCGATATCCGCTTCAGCGAGGCCTTGCGGCCCAGCGATGGTTCCGCCCTCCAGAATGAGATCGAAGCGCTCAGGCGCGAGGGTGAAAGTCGCAAGGCTCATAAGCGGGCTCCTCCTCCGCGCGGCTTTGCGCGCAACGCCGCGGCACGCTATGCAAGGACAGGCTTCAAAGCCAGAGGGGCGGCCGCCGCAGAGAGGTCGAAAGCCCTCACGGCGCGCGTGAAAACGCTTGTCGCATCGGCTATATGTGCGATCGATGCGCCAGAAGGGTCGCCGGGGGGTGCGCATGAGCCCAGAGCCTGTCTCGCCGCGTCCGCGCCGCTGTGCGCGGATCGCTTTTTGCGTGATGCTCGCGGCCTTATGCGCCACCGCGGCGCGCGCCGAACCTGAAGAGCTGTCGATCAAAGGCTCGAACACGGTCGGCGGCGTGCTGATGCCGGCGCTCATCGAGGGCTGGATCGGCGCCAGCGGCTGGACCTACGCGCCGGATGAAGCGGGCGAGACCGCCGCCCGGCTCAACGCCGCGGCGCTTGACGGCGGAGAGCCGCGGCTGCGGATCGCGCTCGAACGCCTCGGCTCGTCGACAAGCTTCAAGGCGCTCGCCGACGGCTCGGCCGAGATCGGCATGTCGTCCCGCGCGATCAAGGACGCCGAGGCCGAGACGCTCGGCGCGTCCGGCGTCGATATGCGCGGCGAGGCCAGCGAGCATGTGATCGCGCTGGACGGGCTGGCGCTGATCGTCTCGCCGCAGAATCCGCTTCTGACCATCTCTCCGGAGGAAGCGGCGCAGGTCTTCTCCGGCGAGATCGCCGATTGGCGCGCCTTTCGCCAGCGCGCGCGCCCGATCCGCGTGCATGCGCGCGATGATCAAAGCGGCACGTTCGACACCTTCAACTCGCTCGCGCTCAAGCCCTTCGGCAAAGAGATCTCGCCGACCGCGCTGCGCTATTTCTCAAACGCCGAGATCATCACCCAAGTCTCGGCCGATCCGGATGCGATCGGCTTCGTGCCGCTTGGTTATGTCCGCGACGTCCGCGCGCTGACCATCGCGCTTGAATGCGGTCTGATCGTCGCGCCGGACGCCTTCACGGTGAAATCGGAGGAGTATCCTCTCGGCCGAAGGCTGCATCTCTACACCATCGGCGCGCCGCGCAGCGCCGCCGCGCGCCAACTGGTCGCCTTCGCCAAATCGGACGCGGCGCAGCCGCTGGTGGCGGAGGCCGGCTTTGTCACGCAATCGCTCGAGCGCCAGAGCCGGGACGCCTTCTCGAATCATCTGCTGAGCGCGATGGGCCTCGCCGCTGACGAGGCGCAGCGCACCGCGTTGCAGCGCTTGTTTCAGTTCAGCGGCGATAGCGACAGGCTCTCGATTACTTTCCGGTTCCAGAATGAGAGCGATCTTCTGGACGCCAAATCGCTGACCGACGCCGGGCGCCTGGCGCGCTGGCTGGAGCAGCCGGAGAACCGCTCCGGCGTGGTGCGTCTGATGGGCTTCGGCGACGGTCCGGAGCTCTCCACCGCGCGGGCGGAGGCGGCGCGGCGCGCGATCTTGATCAACAGCGCGCCTGGCTTCGACGCGTCGCGGATCGAGACCTACGGCTTTGGCGACGCCGCGCCCGTCGCCTGCCCCGCGGCGCGGGGCGCCGCACGGTCGAACCGCCGCGTCGAGGTGTGGGTCTCGCGATGATCCGGCGCCGCGTCGCGGTGCGACCCAGTTCCGCGAATGCGCGCTCGTCTGACGATATCGGCGCCTCAGGACATCACCGATCCGATGCGGCGCGCGCAGAAGCGCCAAGTGAACCCCTAACTTGTAGCGCCTTCGTCCGCGTCGAAGGATTGATACCGCCCGCGCGCGTCGCGGCGGCGCCGACCAGACGACCGCGATCCTGAGCCGAATACGCTCTCCTGGTGCAGGCGCTCGTCATCTTCGATCAAGAACCGGCGCGGCCTGGTTGGATCCGCGCGACGCCCCTGGATCTCGGCGTCAGGAACCTCGGCAAGCACTTGTTGAACGTCGCGCAAAACTTCAGCCCGCGTGCGGTAATACTGATGCGCCGCTTCTTCGCCGCGATCAGAGCGCGAAACGCGCGAACAGTCGACGGAGATCACGTTATCCGGAAGCGTGTTGAAATCCCTCGGCCCCCGATACCCGATCCTCGGCCCTCCGATCACCGACGCAGCTTTCCAAACAGCGAGATCCTGGAGCGAATGATATGCATAGATGCGGCGACTAAGACCCGTCAGGGGCGCCAGCCTCTCTTTATCGCTCAGAACGTCGTCCTCATCGTCGCCGGCCATCAAAAAAGCCGTGTCGAAGATCAACGCTCGGGGCTGTACGGCTCCTATCCGTCGGAGCCGCCGCACGGCGTGGGTGAGAGCGAAGACGCCCATCGAATGAGCGACCAGGTGGATCTTTTGATTGCATAGCGCCGCAGGGTCGCATGTCGCGATGTGGCGCTGGAACGCGTCGAACATACGGGCGATCGCGAGCCCGCTCAGCTCTGCGTCATGGCGATCATCGTGGTATGCGGCGTAAGGAGAGAATCCCGAAAAGACTTTTCCATCAGAGGGCCAACAAACCGCTAGCGTTATGCAGCGGTCATCCTCCGGAACTTTCTCAAGCGGCCGCGATTGATCAACCACAGGGCCCCAATAATCCTGCAGCTGCCGCGCCCGCTCCATCGCTGACTTAAATGTATTAGCGAAGCCATGGATATAAATGAGCAAGTCACGCTTTTCACGCCGCATTCGCCCCTGGAGTTCAGAGAAGAGCTCTTTTGAACCAAGAACCGGTTCAGATCCGGTCTTTTGGTTCCTCGGCGCCTCAAAGAAAGTCTCTAAACTATCGAGCGACAGGGCGTAAGAATCATTCGGGTCATTCCATTCGCGCTTTTCCTTCACGACGCCATGCCCGACCCTGAACAAAATCGGGCCGTCATCAGGGTAGAGACCACGGTACTTTCCATCCGCGCCTGGCGGTCGGTTGGTGGCGAAGTACACCATATCTGATAAATACATGCATCAATCTCGATTCGCGTCTCGTCGCCCTCCGCGACTCGCAAGGGATCTTTACCAACGAGCTACGCCGAGCTGCAACCCAAGGTTGCGCGAGGCTTTGAGCCGCCGCCAGATCGCAGCGGCCCAAACCTGTGGACGACGCGACGCTCGACCGGACGTCATATCGCTTAAACCGCCTGGAGAAGCGCTTTCAGCGCGCGTCGCTCCACATCCGAGAGCGGCGTTAGAATACGGTCGATCGCTTCGGCCACTGCGTGCTCCAGCGTGATCACCGTCTCCCGCCCCTCAGATGTCAAACGGAGCAGGCTGGCGCGCGCATCCGCCGGATCCGCAATGCGCTCGATCAGCCCTTTGCGTTCGAGCGCCTGCACGCCGCGGCTCATCTGGCCCTTATCCCGCGCCATGATCAGCGCCAAATCCTGCAGCCGCGCGGGCTCGATCTCCGCCAGCGTCAGCAGCAGGATGCCGCCATGCGGGCCGACGCGATGATGATCGAACGTCGACGCCTTCGCGTTCAGCGACGCGTTGATCCGCCGCATGAAGCGGTCGACCAAACGAGCGATTTCAATGTCGGGCATCGGACCTTTTCATTGACCAAGCAGGCGCGTCGCCCTTAGTTGACAAAGTCAACATCCCGGCGTTCCTCATGGCGCGCGCCCCTTGATGCGAGACCCGCTCATGACCAGCACGCAATCCCTCGCCCTAAAGATCGCCGCCGGCCTGTGGGTGATCTGGGGCCTTGTCCATGCGCTTGCGGGCGGCCTGATCATCATGGGTACGACGGCGGAGGGGTTCCAGGCCATTGGCGACGCAGTCGATCCCACGCTGCTGGAGGGGCCTTATCCGGCGGCGGTCGGCGGCGTGTTGGATCAACACGCCTGGAACCTGCTCTGGTTCGGTCTCGTCACCATCATCGGCGGCGTCTTCATTTGGGGCGGGAACCTCACCGCGATTTGGGTGACGGCGCTGATCGGCGGCCTGGCCGATCTCGGCTATTTCATTTTCATCGACCTCGCCGGCTTCGCGATGTTCTTTCCCGGCACGGTCATGACGATCGTCTCCGCCTCGGCGATCCTGCTGAGCGGTTGGGTGTGGCTCACAGCGCGCGCCTCCGCGACGTAAGCGCCGAGAGCGCGCGGGCGGCGCGTCGAGCGAACAGCACCATCTCGCTCCGTCACGACCTAAGCGCCGCTCCTCACGACCCGAACGCCGCCGGCGCGCCTCCTGCGGCGCTACGAGCGTGCGCCTTTGCGCCGCGCGCCCTCCGGCTCCGCGGCGACGGCTTTAGGGTCGGCGTCCCATTCCAGCCGATCCTCGCCTCGCGCTCGGGCTTCACCGCCAGCGGCGTCGAGATCGCGCGCGCGACCGACGAGGTCACCGAAGGGCCGCAGACGCTTCGACTCGAGCTAGACGAGGCTCCCCGATAGCTCGGCC
>JBCBCG010000159.1:0-9969 GCA_038530925.1 Pseudomonadota bacterium | reverse complement strand
AAGACCGGCGTCAACTCGCCTCAAGGCAAGAACCTGATCGGCGCGTTTCATCAGCACGATCGCCGCCTTGGCCCGGCATGAGGTCGCCACCGCCTCCGCCCGCGCCGCGCGATCGCCCGCGAGGACCGCCTCGCCGTTCCCCTCCAACCACTCGAAGAACGCCGCATCGCCGAGCAGCGCGTATTTCAACACCTCGGCGTATCCGGCCTCGAGCTCGCGCCGCGCCAGCGTCTCCAGCGTGTCGAGATCGGCGAGCACGAGGCTCGGCTGATGAAACGCGCCGATCAGGTTCTTGCCTTGAGGCGAGTTGACGCCGGTCTTGCCGCCGACGGAGCTGTCCACCTGCGCCAGCAGCGTCGTCGGGATCTGCGCGAAGCGCACACCGCGGCGGAGCGAGGCCGCGGCGAAGCCGGCCAAATCGCCGATCACGCCGCCGCCGAAAGCGATCACCACGTCTTTGCGCTCGATCTTCCGCGCCAGCAGCCATTCGAGGACGCGCTCGAACGAGGCGTAGGATTTCGTCGCCTCGCCCGGCGGCAGAGCCAACGCGGCGGCGCCGAAGCCAGCCTTGGCGAGCCCGTCGCGCAAGCGCGCCAGATGATGCTCGGCGACCGTCTCATCGGTTATGATCGCCGCCTTGCGCCGCTCGCCCAGCTGGAGCGCCGCCACGATCCGCTCGCCCGCCTCGCCCAAAAGTCCGGCGCCGATGGCGATGTCGTAGGCCCGCCCCGGCAGCGGCACCGGCACGATCACCGGCGCCGTCTGATCGCCGCGCGCCGCGTCATGATCCGACATGCTTCGCCCTTCCCTCGCTACCCCAAGCGCAACTCAGCGACGCCGGCGCGGCGGCGCGTCGCCCGCCGCCTCAAGCCGCGCCAGGACCGCGTCGACCACGGCCGCATGCGGCCCATCCATGCTGTCGACCACGCTTTCAGCCTCCTCATAGACCGGATAGCGCAGCTCGATCAGGCGGCCGAGCGTTTCGCGCACATCGCCATGTTTGAGAAGCGGGCGATCGTCGCGCCGCCCGCAGCGCGCCGCCAACGTGTCGAGATCCGCGCGAAGCCACACCACATGCGCCCGGCTCTGCAACAGCGCGCGCGTGTCCGCCGCCATGAACGCGCCGCCGCCCGTCGCCAGCACATGCGGCGGATCGCGCAGCAGCCGCGCGATCACCCGCCGTTCGCCCTCGCGGAAATACCGCTCGCCATAGCGTTCGAAAATCTCGGGAATGCGCATGGCGGCGGCGCGTTCGATCTCATCATCGCTGTCCCGGAACGGCGCGCTGAGCGCCGCCGCCAGGCGCCGCCCGACCGCGCTTTTGCCCGCGCCCATCAAGCCGATCAGCGCGACGGTCCGGCCGAGCGCGCGCTTCGGGCGAGCGAGCCGCGCGCCCTCGGCCGGTTCCGTCGCTTTGGCCATGCGCCCGCTCCTCGCCTCAGATCCCGCTCCGCCCCGCATAAAAGGCCGTTGTCGGCGCCTGCGGTTTAACCCGCCTTGGCGCCGCCCTTTTTCGTTGGTTAGGCCCGATGAGCGCCGACGACAAGGCGGCGAGACGCGCCAAGCGGCGCCGACGGACCGCCCTAAGCGGCGCGTCCAGCGCCGCTCCGCGATGGAGGTGAGGATGAGAACCCTGCGCAACCTGCTGTTGTTTCTGCTGGTCGGCGCGGCGGCGATCGGCCTGATCGCGGTCGCCTATATCGACCCGCCGGCGCCGACCCGCGCGATCGAGGCCGAAGCGACGCTGCCCGGCGCCGAGTGACCGCGGCCCCGATCTCTAGATGTAGTGGCGCCATGAGAACAGCGCCGCTGATCTTGAGGCTTTCGCCATAATGATGGCGCGATCGACCACCAGGATCGCTCTAAGATCGCGCGCCTCGCCGCGGCGCAGTCCGCCTTTGGGTTGCGAGATCTACGCGGCGCGGGCGATGTCGGAGAAAAAAGGGATGGGTATGGCGCGACGACACACCCCCTGGCGGAACAACCCGCGCGGCGGCCTCGGGCGTCGCCCCGCCGCGGCGCTCGCCTGCGGCGCGCTGACGCTTGCGGCGGGGCTGGCGCTCGGACCGGTCGCGGCGGCCCAAGCGAGCCGAACGCCGCCGCAGCTCATCGAAGAGCGTGAGACGGCGCCGGCGCCGTCCTCCGAGCCGATCGCCGCGCCGCCGCCGGCCCCCTTGCGCGAAAACGCCGCCGCGCCGCCGCGCGGCGTGATCCCTTGGCTCGAGGACGCGCTGGGGCGCGGCGGCGAGGCCGCCCTGCGCCCTGCGGACGCCGCGCCGCGATCAGAGGATCGTCCTGCGGCGGCGTTGAGCGACGCCGCGCCAGCGCCTCGCCGGATCAAAGCGCGCCGCCGACCGCCGTCGCCCCAGCGCCGACGCCCGGAGATCGCAGCGCCGCGGCGCGAGCCGCCGGCGGCCGCGGCGCCGCTGCGGCGCCCGCCGCGATCGAGGTCGCGCCGATCAGCGACGTCGTCGGCGCCGGCGCCGGCCTGCCGCCCCGCGACGGAACGCGGTGGCCGCCCGGCCTCTGGCGGGACGCGGATCCGGCGCTCACCCTCGCGGCGCTCGACCGGCTCGGCCCCGGCGCGCTGCTGAGCGCCAACGCTTTGTCGCTGGATCTGTTAAGCGCGGCGGCGCCGCCCCCGCGCGCGGCGGATCCCACTCGGTTCTTCAGCGCCCGGCTCAACGCCTTGACCCGGTTCGGCGCGGCCGAGCGCGCGGCGGCGCTGGCCGCGCAAGCGGGCGCGGACCTCATCAGGCTCGGCGAAGCGGCGGCGCTCATCTCAGGGCGCGATCAAGCGCTGTGCGGGCTCTTGCTCCAAGCGCCAGGCCCGGGGGAGACGCGGCTCTATTGCCAGTTGCTCGCCGGCGAGACCGAGGCGGCCGCCCTGGCGCTCGCGGTTCGGCGCGATCTCGGATCGGGCGATGAGACGACGCTTCGCCTGCTGGAGGCGATCGCCGACCCGGCGGCGGCGGAAGAGACGGCGCCGCGCTTGAGCGAGCCGCCTGCGCCGCTGGAACTCGCGGCGCTCCGCGCGCTCGGCAAGCCCTTGCCGGCGAATTTCGCGCGCACCGCGCCTTTGAGCCTCGCGCCCGCGGCCTTGACCGACGCCGCCTCGCCGCGCGCGCGGCTCGAGGCGCTCGAGCGGCTGGAGGCGAGCGGCGCCGCTTCGACGGACGCGCTCCGCGATGCGTTCAGCGCTCAAGCGTCCGCCGAAAGCGGCGGCGTCTGGGGCCGCGTCGAGGCGTATCTGGATGGGATCGAGGCCGATCCGGAACGGTTTGAGGCGGCGGCCCAGCGCGCGCTCGCCAAAGCCGAAAGCGAAGGGCGCCGCGGCGCGATGGCGCGCCTGCTGGCGCCGGAGGCCGCGGCCCGCGGCTTGCCGATCGATGGCGGACCGGATGCGCGGTACGCCACCCCGGCGCTGCGCGCTTTGCTGCGCGAAGGCGGCGAAGGCGAGGCTGCGGCTGCGCTGAGCCGGTTCGCCGCGGATTACGATCTGACGGCGCAGGCGCCGGATGCGTTGGAGCGCGCGCTCGATCGTCTTGCGGCGCCCGGCTGGCGCGCCGAGAGCGACGCCGATGATGCGGCGTCGCTCGCGCGGATGAGCGCGCGCTCGCCGCGGGCGGCGTTCGCCGTGAACGCTCTGCGTCTGATTGAAGAGCGCGCGCCGCGCCAGGCGGTCGAAGAAGCGCTTCGTTTTGAGGCCGATCGCGCGCCGCCGGCGCACGCCGCCGAAGCGGCTCCGAGCGCGGAGGACGTCGCCTTCGGCGCAGCGTTCGAGCGGCCCAAATCGCCGGGACAGGCCTTGCTTCAGGCGCTGAACGCGCTGAGCGCGCCGCAGGGCCCCACGGCGGACGAGGCGCTGACGGCGCTTCGCATCCTTATCGATCTCGATCTCCACGCCGATGCGCGGCGGATTGCGATTGAGATGGCGATGCGCCTCAGGCGCTGACGCCCGCCGCTCGCGGCGCGTTCCGGCGACGCCCGCCCGCGCCGGGGTCGGGCCAGCGCTTACCCGCAACGTCATTGCGCGCCGTCCTCTGGCGGCGCCGAATGGGGCGGCGTCGCACGCTGCGGCGCCCCGTCTGACGCTTTCGGAGGTGCTCCATGCTTTTTGCGCTCGCCGCTCAGATCGCCGCCGCCCCCATGCGCCGGCCCAAGACAGCGCCGCCCGCCCCGCCGCCTTTCGCGCGCCTCCTCGGCGTCACGCTCCGCGCCGCGGGCGATGGCCGGCGCGTCGGAGCCATCACGGTTCGGCCGGAATTCTGCGCGGAAGACGGCGCGCTTCAAGGCGGCGCGGCGATGGCCTTGGCGGACGCTGTCGCGGCCGTAGGCGGCGCGACGGTGCAGAGCAGCGTCAGCTTCGCCGCGCGCCCGCGGCCAGGCGAACGCCTAACCGCCCAAGCAACGCCTGCGAAGATCGGCCCAGTCCTCTCAATCTGGGAGACCCGCATCACCGGCGCCGACGGCGCGCTCATCGCGCTGGTGAGCCAAACAAAGCTCTCGACAGAGGCGTGATCGACGCAGCGACCGGCGCTCGATCTCGGATCTCCATGCCGCGTTTCGCCCTGTCGCTGCGCACTTTCAATGCGCACTTTCGAAAACTGATAGAGACTGTCCTGACGTCACGAACAAGCGCTGCGAACCCGTCGGACTTCGCAAGAAAACCGGTGCGTCAGCGTGCGCCGAGCATTAGCTTGAGGAGCCGGCGTGAAAGCTTGAGCTATGTCCGCATGCGATCTGATCGTCGGGCGCCGCCGCGACGATTAGATCGAAGGCCTAATAATCGTGTTGCGGCATGGTCCGCAGGCGGATGCACGCAAAAACGTCCCTGTCGACTTAACTAATGCGGCTGGACGCGAAATCGCCCACCAAATCAACTATAATAAATTATAGCGCAATATTTTTCCGTTTAAAAAAATAACAGACCGCACCCCGATTCGCCTGAATTACTTCGCCGCGCATTTAATGCGACTCGAGCTTAAGGACACTGAGGCGGCGCTCCACAAGACCCTAACTTGAGACGTCAGACTCTTCTATGGGAACGCCGCGACAAGCTGGGCCCAAAAGAACCACTCTTCGCAACGTCGCGCGCCGACAGGCGCAAAGCCGATCGGCGCGGGCGATCGAGCGTGTATCGGAAGACGACGCCTGGCGGCAAGCCGTTGATATCGCTCCAGCAATCTCACTTAGGTATTTTGTCGCAACCGGTTTTTTCGTCAGCCTGGCGTCATGTTCGAGGTCGAGCCTACCGGCAAATCAACGCGCTCGATCGCGCATCCGCACCGAACGCCCCTTGGCCGCGCCAGTGCGGATGGCGAGAGCCCGCAACCAAATAGGGGTAGGCACTCAATGGCGAATGATCTCATTAACAGAGACGATGCGCTAGCGAACGCGATCGAAGAAACCCTCGAAGTTGAGACGGAGATTGACGGCGCCTTCTTGGCGCAGGCGGTCAATGCGACCCTGGCGAACGCGCCGGTTGCTCTAACACCTGCCGAGACCCAAGGGCCCTCTGGGCAAAGCTCTCCAGATGGAATAGCAGGCGCCGAAGGGGAAGAGGGGGAAGCGGCGGGGCCGGTCTACGACCCCTTCATTCACGGCGCGCTGAACGCCGAGGGGCTGCCTATCGAGATCTTCGGCGCCGGCGTGGCGGCTTCGGCGCAGAGCGACGCGTCGCGGCTCGAGGGCGCGGCGCCTATCGCTCGGCTGACCGCGCAGGCGCAGAGTTTAGGCGCGGCTGAGCAGGCGCTGGTGAACGCCGTGTTCGGCGGCGATGTCGCGGCGGAGTTGCTGACTTATGACGCCGCGCCGCGCGATACTTTGGCCGGAGCGGTCGGACGCGCGGCTGTCACTGTCGTCGACAATGTTGCGACGCCGTTCGCCGTGGTCTCTGATGTCGACGGCCTGGGGGATCTCGCGGCCTTTGTGGGGCGCACACCGGAAGCGCTGCAGACGGAGTTCGTCGCCGCGCAGGAGGTCGTGCACAAGGCGGCCTTCGTTTATTTAGATCTCGATCAGCAGAAGGCGGAGCTTTTGGGCGAGCTGCCGGGCCTGCTTCGGGAGGATGAAGAGGGCTGGCGCACGGGCTTGCAGCTCACGACCCTGGTGGCGGCGACCTCGCAAGGCGCGGGCGATTACGCGTTGATCGGCGATGCCGTGCATGCAGCCTTCTTTGAGGCTTTGGCGGCGTCAGGCGTGAGCGCGGACGCGCCGTCTCGAGCCGATTTTTTCACGGAGCTCGGGGCCGAGACGGTGACGGCGCGTTCGGCGGGCGGCGTCGTGCTCGACGCGATCACCGCGTCGGCGCGAGCATTCGGCCTTGTGGGCGCGCCTGAGGCGTTTCTCTTGGACTTTAAAGACGCGCTCGTCGCGCAAATTCAGGCCGCCACCGGGGACACGACGATCCCTGGAGCGCTCATCGGCGCGACCGAGTTCGAATTGCCTGAAAGTTTCGCGCCAGCGTCGAACGCGTTGAACGTGCAGGCCCCGTCGAGCGTCAGCCCGCTCCAGCGCACGCAGACGTTGCACGACACCCTGAACACGCAAATCAACCGCATTGAGACAAGCATTCAAGCCTTGTCGAACATGATCGACGCGTTGCCCCCGTCTGAGCTTCGCACGGCGCTCGAGGAGGAGCGCGCGTCGCTTCAGAGCTGGAGTTCAGACCTTCAGACCTCCGCGGCGAACATATCCCAACATATCAGCAATGGCGGGATGCCGATCCTGGCGCTCGATGTGACGGAGCAGCAGCTCAGCACCACTGTCGGCGATGTCGATCAATTGCTGAACCAGACCACCAGTTTCGTGAACAACACCGCGATTGGTCTCGCCAGCGACTTGCGCGAGCGCGGCCATACAGACGCCGCAGCCGATTTGGAGAGCCTGGTCAATCAGGGCGGCGATATCGTAGTGACCAGCGCAGCGGTCAGCGCCAATACGAGTTTTTATGCGGAAAGCCTCTCTGCGCCGCCGCTATCTCAAACGACGTCGTCCCCTTCCACGCCCGGCGCATCGACGCCCGCTCCATCGACGACGCCAAGCTTGAGCCAGGCGGAGATTGATTATCACACCGACAACCTCAGCGACGGCTTCCGCGGCAACATCGAAAAACTAAATAATTCAATCGTTCACCTCGAGCGCATTCTTCAACTTGAACTGACGCCAGAACACCGCGCCATCGTTGAAGGAACTCTGGAAAGCTTACAGGAAAACAAATCTCAGGCCAACGATTTACTTTATGAAATCGAACAAGGGAACGTCAGCGCAGAAAACCTAACCAGCCTTCAGAACAATTTGCAGAATTTTACTGAATACACCAATGAAGCAGTAACAGTGACCAACACATCGGTCTCCAGTATAACAAATCAATTAGCGCTGCTGAGTGAACAAACCGGAGATAACGCCGGTGCGGCCGAGTTGCGCAGTCGCATCCCGGCAGGCCATTCATCGATTGAGCCCCTACCCTCAGAAGCGACAGAGGGCCTGCCCGCCGTACAGGCGCCAATCCTAGAAACCATGGCGGAGAGCCCGCCAACCCATAGGGTCCAGATCGGCGGCATTGTGATCACCGGCGATCCCTCGAACGGATACAGTGCCACCAATGAACAAGTCAGCGCCTCAAACGCCGACGAAAACGTCAATACCATCCCTCTCAGCGAGGGGATGACGCCTCTCACGGCGACAGATCCCGTTTATGTCAACTACATTCGCAAGATCGATGAGTATCTTTACTCAGCGCTTGGGATCACGAGCGACATTTCCGCGTTTGAAAACAGCGTCAATTGGCTCGGCGCCCTCGCCCTGTCGACGCAAACGACGCTGACCGGCGATGGATATGATCTCGTCGGCGCCGAAGTTCTCGCTCAAGAAGTGCTCCCAGACGAATTCAGGCAGCTTCTCAATGCGCGAAACGCGCTTGTCCAGGAGATGAATGAGGAGCAAAGCAACCCGAACTCCGACATCGCGACAGCATTTGAAGATTTCGAGCTCAAAGCGAATATCTTTGCTGAGAAAACAGAGGAAACCCTTCAAGTTCTGCGGCCAATCGCGCAAGCGGCGGAAGTGCGAGGGAACACCATCGGTTCAGTCGCAATTGGGTTCGGACGCTCCGCCCTCGCCGCCAAATTGGGGCTGACCGCAGGAGCATCGACAACCACGGCGACAGGAGGAAACGCGCTCGCCGGCACCATCGTTGGCGGAACGACCTTCGTTGCGTCTTATCTGGGTCTTCGTGTTCCATCGCAAGAATTGGCGGCTCGGCTCGATATAGATTTACAATTACCGCCACTCCACGAAGAACTCGCGGTCACCACGATAACAAGCGTCGTCGGCATGCCGCTCGCTCAAGTGATCAGAAATCCATTGCTCTTGAGCGCTGCGAATGCCTTCGTCGAAACCGGAGCCGAAGCCATCGTTACAGGCGAGCCGATCACTTTGGGGGGGCTGGCGACGAATTTTGCGACTGAACTCGCTTTCGATGGGTTGATGAATGGCTCCGGCTTTATTTCAAATTCGAGTACGACCCTATTGAATAATGGTCTGATCCCGGCTCCAGCGCCGAGCAACCTCACAATCAGTGGAGAGATAAATTTACTTAATGAAGCCTCAAACCGAACAAACTCAGCACCATTTCGATCAAGTGAATTTCCTGGTGGAACGTCCGCATCGCAGATATACCGCGAGTTTTTAGACGTCGCGAGCGCTTTTGAAGACTCCCCCAACTCGAACACCCTAAACAATCCAAACGATTCAACATCAAACAGCGCAGAAGATATTGAATTTGATCTTCTAGAGGAGAACACACTAACCAATCTCGAGAGAATTTATCCATCCTCAAACACAGGAAACGGCCAGATACTACATGAGTTCAGCAACACTGTCGCGGCCCTAACGCTACCAAATGGAGCGTCTTATGTAATGACTGATGGCAGCTTAGGGTTAACTCAAATCCTAGAAGGTTTGCCACAAGGCGTCACCTTAACAGGACCACAGCAAACATTCATCGAGATTGCTGCGTCGCCTGACGGGCAGGCAATGTTCGCAGAATATGCAAAGGAATACGACTCGCTCGACGAGGCGCATGCTGGCTTGGCTGGCCTAATTTCGGATTATAGTAACTATGCAAGATCTGGTGATTTTTTGGGGACCCAGGATCTTGAAATGGAAAAATCCGGGTTAATTGTCTCATATATCACTGGAGACGGTGAAGAACGGCATCAAGTTTTATCGAGCTTGGTATTTGGGCAGCGAGCCAATGTCGTTGGCACAATGAACATGAGCCAAATCGCGACGATACTCCCAGATGGGGCGCGGGTTTCAGGCGTTTCGGGAATGCACGAGCATCCGTTGAATCGAAGAAATTTTAGAACTCAAGTCACATCCCCCCCTTCTTTTGGCGCCACCTCTTCACAATATGGAGAGACCGATTCGAGGTTTTATCAAGCATTTGGACGCAGCTTTTCAACGACCGGGATGTCAGAAGCTGACGTTGCTTCGAACGATACAAAGCTTAGAAAACTTGCGCTCCTTGATGTTCCAATGGACAGACTGGTCTCACTATCAGAGTCTAGCGTAACACCGCTATTTGGATCGTGGATGACCTCCTCGCAGAATCATAGGATCCTCGGTAGAACAAATGATGGCCACCTGGCGACGCGCCCACTGACATCGCAAGACTTTAGACTTGGGGGAACATTGAGCGCTTGGCCACCTTTTGTGTATCATCCTGTACTTAATCAAGATGTGCCAACGGAGTCTGTGCAGATGCACCGTCGCTCTGACCAAGATGCTCACCCAAACCGTAATGGGATAACGGTTGATCCAGAAAGTTACGATATATTGCGCACGCAAAACGTGATTTCGGCGTTTCAATACCATAGCCATGAGCAGCGAGGGTGGGATACGAGTGGAATAGTAAGTCCGATTGAATTACTCGATCCAACGGCGTCTTACGGTCAGATCGGA
>JBCBCG010000158.1:0-10086 GCA_038530925.1 Pseudomonadota bacterium | reverse complement strand
GCGTAATCGAGCATATTGATCAACGCCCAAGAGTGATTGTCGTACGAGGCGATCAGCGGCGAGGGCCCGCGCCGCGCGCGCTCGAGCCGCCGGAACGCGGCCATCATGCCGTCCGCCACATCATCGGCCATCGGCGCGAGATCCGGCTCTCGGCCGAGGGCGCGGTTCTCAAGCGCGAGACGCAGAAACCAAGCGCGGCCATAAGGCGCTTCGAAGCCGGGGCGCCGGCGCAGCAGCGCCCATTCCTCGGACAGCCCTTCCGGCGTCAACGTCTGCGCCAGGAGGCGATCGAAGCGCGGGTCGCCGGCGGCGCGGCGATAGGCGAGCAGCGCCCAGGTCGCATGGACCGAGGAGTGCCAGTCGATGCAGCCGTTGAACACCGCGTGGTTCGTGTCTCGCCGGGCGAGGCAATAGGCCGCTTGATCCGCCATCGCCGCCATCAATGCCGGCGCTTCCGCCTCGATCGCCTCGAAGCGATCCTCGCTCGCCTGCGCCCATCCAGGCTGCGCCGCGCCGAGAGCGAGTGCGGCGATAGACATCAGACGCGCTGCGAAGAGCGCCAAAGCGCGCCCGATCACTGCGCCGCCTCGCGCCGCTCAAAACGCGTCCACGGCTCGGGCGGCGCCGCCATCCAAGCCGCCGCGAGCGCCGCCCGCCCTTGCGTCGCCGAGGTGATGAGGCACCCGCCGGCGGGCGCCGAGCCCTTCCGCAGGATCACGCCTTTGAACGCGCCGCGCAGCGCCGTGTCGCAATCGATGAAAGGATAGGCGAGCGCGCCATCCGCGATCCGCGCCACGCCGTACAAAACGCGCGGCGCCCCCTCTTCGGCGTAGGCGAGAAAGAAGACGTCCGCGCCGAGCTTGCTCTGATAAAGCGCAAGCTCAAAAGCATCTCCTTCGGGGCTCGCGCCGCGATAGAGATCGCCGTCGAGCGCCACCATAAGCGTCTCATCGACCGCTCCGGTCTCCGGATCGAGGCTGACATAGCGCCCTGGCTCGAGCGGCGTCGCCCGCGGCCCAAGTTCGACGCGCCGCTCGGAGACGAGGCAGCCCGAAAGGAGCGCCGCCCCGCCGATCAGCGCCGCCCAGATCCAAAGCGCCCGCCGCCATCTCGCTCCGCGCTCATCCGCATCTCGTCTCATCGCCATTCCCCCAGCGTCTTCCCCCAACGCCCGCCCTATACGCGCTAGATCGCCCGAGCACTTCGCCGGAAGCAAGGCGCCTCTTCGCGCATTCGATCTCGCGCCTTGCGCTGGCGCCGCGGCGCTGGTAGCATGAGCACAAAATAGGAACAAAAAGCAGCGGCCGCTGCGATGAGGCGAGCATGAGCGACGAGACGGAGGCGCCGGCGCGGCCGGAGCCCAACTTTATTCATTTGCGCGTGCATTCGGCCTATTCGCTGCTGGAAGGCGCTGTGCCGGTTAAAGCGATCCCGAAGCTCGCGCGCGCGGACGGCATGCCCGCGGTCGGCGTCGTCGACAGCGGCAATCTATTCGGCGCGCTCGAGTTCTCCGAGACCATGGCCAAAGCGGGCGTGCAGCCGCTGATCGGCGTGCAGATCGCGCTCGACCATCAGCCGGCGACGCGGCCCGGCGAGAAAGGGCTCGCGCCCGCGCCGGTCGTGCTCTTCGCTCAAACCGAAGCCGGATATCTCAATCTCATCGATCTCGTCAGCCGCGCCTATCTCGACGCGCCTGACGGCGCGGATCTCAGCGGCCGCGCGCTCGCCACGGGATGGGAGGCGCTGGCCGCGCGCGCCGACGGCGTCATCTGCCTCACCGGCGGGCCGGATGGGCCGGTCGGCCGGCTGCTTCAATCGCGGCGCCGCGGCGCGGCGGAGGAGACGCTGACCCGGCTCGCCGCGCTCTTTCCCGACCGGCTTTATGTCGAGATCCATCGCCATGGCGCCGAAGAAGCGCTGCGCACGGAGCCTGAGGCGGCGACCGAAAGCGGCTTTATCGAGCTCGCTGACGCGCATGGATTGCCGCTCGTCGCCGTGAACGAGGTGTTCTTTCCCACGGCCGAGATCTTTGAAGCGCATGACGCCATGCTCTGCATCGCCGATGGGCGCTATGTGTCGGAGGAAGATCGCCGCCGCCTGACGGCCGAACATTGGTTCAAACCGCAACAGACGATGCTGGAGTGGTTCGAGGATCTTCCCGACGCCTGCGCCGCGACAGTGGAGATCGCGCGGCGCTGCAGTTGGCGCCCGCAAACCCATCCGCCGATCCTGCCGCGCTTCGCCGATGACGAGGTGGCGGAGCTGCGCCGCCAGGCGATGGAAGGCTTGGAGATGCGCCTCGCCGCAGCCGCGCCAGCGGCGCCGCGCGCCGAATACGTGGAACGGCTCGATTACGAACTCGGCGTGATTGAGCGCATGGGCTTTCCCGGCTACTTCCTGATCGTCGCGGATTTCATCAAATGGGCCAAGGATCGCAGCATCCCTGTGGGCCCGGGCCGCGGCTCCGGCGCGGGCTCGCTCGTGGCGTATGCGCTGACGATCACCAATCTCGATCCGCTACGGTATCAGCTGCTGTTCGAGCGCTTCCTCAATCCCGAGCGCGTTTCGATGCCGGATTTCGACATCGACTTCTGCCAGGACCGCCGCGACGAGGTGATCCGCTATGTGCAAGAGCGCTATGGCCGCGACCGCGTCGCGCAGATCATCACCTTCGGAAAGCTGCAGGCGCGCGCCGCGCTGCGCGATGTCGGCCGCGTGCTGCAGATGTCGTTCGGCCATGTGGATCGGCTCTGCAAGCTGGTGCCGAACAACCCCGCCAATCCCGTGACGCTGGAGCAGGCGATCGCCGACGAGCCGCGGCTGCAGCAAGCGGCGAAGGAGGAGTACGTCGTCGAGCAACTGCTGGACGTCGGCCAAAAACTCGAGGGTCTCTACCGCCACGCCTCGACCCACGCCGCCGGCGTGGTGATCGGCGACCGACCGCTTGAGCAGCTCGTGCCGATGTACCGCGATCCGCGCTCGGACATGCCGGTCACGCAGTTCAATATGAAATGGGTCGAGCCCGCTGGCCTGGTGAAGTTCGACTTTCTCGGCCTGAAAACGCTGACAGTGATCCAGAACGCGCTGGAGATCATCAAAGCCAGCCGCGGAAAAACGATCGATATCGAGACGATCGCGCTCGATGACGAAGCGACCTACGCGCTCTACAGCCGGGCGGACACGGTGGCGGTGTTCCAGGTCGAAAGCCAAGGCATGCGCGACGCGCTGCGACAGCTGCAGCCGACTTGCATCGAGGACATCATCGCGCTGGTGGCGCTCTATCGGCCCGGCCCGATGGAGAATATTCCCAAATATTGCAACGTCAAAAACGGGCGAGAAGCGCCCGATTACCTTCATCCCATGCTGGAGCCGATCCTAAAAGAGACCCAAGGCATCATCGTCTACCAAGAACAGGTGATGCAGATCGCTCAGGTGATGGCTGGCTACTCGCTAGGCGGCGCCGATCTTCTGCGCCGGGCGATGGGTAAGAAAATCAAAGCGGCGATGGACGCCGAACGCCCGAAATTCCTCGACGGCGCTGCGGCGAACAAAGTGCCGAAAGCCAAAGCGCAAGAAGTTTGGGATCTGTTGGAGAAATTCGCAAATTACGGCTTCAACAAATCCCACGCCGCCGCGTACGCCTATGTGTCTTATCAAACGGCCTGGCTGAAGGCGAACCATCCGGTCGAGTTCATGGCCGCGGTGATGAACCTCGACATGCATCTGACCGACAAGCTGGCGGTCTACCGCCAAGAACTCTCCCGCCTCGGCGCGGTGCTCGCGCCGCCCGACGTCAACCGCTCCGGCGACGCGTTCACGGTGGAGGACGCGCCGCCGCGCGCGGAAGATGACGAGGCGGAGGGCGCGGAAGGCGCGCCACAGCACGATAAAGCGATCCGCTACGCGCTCGGCGCGCTTAAGAATGTCGGGCGCGAGGCGATGCGCGGGCTGGTGGAGGAGCGGCGCGCGTCAGGGCCTTACAAGGACCTTTTCGATCTAGCGCGGCGCGCCAATCTGAAGCTGATCGGCAAGCGCTCGCTCGAGAACCTGGCGAAATCCGGCGCGTTTGACGCGCTGGAGCCGAACCGCAAACGCGCATTCGATTCGCTCGACACGCTCATCGCCTATTCGGCGGTGACGCAGGATGAGAAAGCCTCGAGCCAGGCCTCGCTCTTTGACGGCGCGGGCGTGGAGACGCCGCCTCCGCGGCTCGCCGAGACGCAGGATTGGACCCAAAGCGACCGCCTCGCTCATGAAGCGGCGGCGGTCGGCTTCTACATCTCAGGCCATCCGCTCGATGACTACGCCGACGCGCTGCGCCGCAAGCGCATCCTGACTTATGGAGAGATGGCGGCGCGCGGCTTCGCCAGCGGCCGCCTCGCCAGCGTCGTCGCCGGCCGGCAAGAGCGCAAAAGCCAGCGCGGCGCGTCCTTCGCCTTCGTGCAACTCTCCGATCCGAGCGGCGCCTATGAGGCGGTGATCTTCTCCGAAGCGCTCAACGCGTTTCGCGAGCTTCTGGAGCCAGGCGCGCTGGTGGTGCTCACTGTGGATGGGGAGCGCGATGGCGAACAATTAAAGCTGAGGATCGAAGGCGTTCAGCCGATCGACGCCGCGGTGGCGAGCGCCGGCGCCAGCGGCTTTCGGATCCTGATCGAACAAGCGACGGCGCTGACCGGCGTGCAGACCTGTCTGCGCCAGGCGCGCGAGGCGGCGTCCGGCGTAAGCGCGGCCCAAGGCGCGATCGAGCTCGTCACCATGCTCGATGAATTATCCCAAGAAGCGGTTATCGCGCTGCCGGATCGGTATCCAACCTCGCCAGCGGTGAAGAGCGCGCTCAAATCCGTGGAGGGCGTCGTCGCGGTGGAGGAGACCTGAGCCGGCCCGCCATCGCCGATCAGTCGGATTGAAAGGAAATTGGGGCATGCTCCGACCGCAAGTTCGGAGTGGTGGATGCTCATTTCCTGGCGATATGCGGCGGCGGTCATGGCGCCGGCGCTCATGGCGCTGATGCTCGCAGCGCTTGGTCCGGGTCCGGCGGCGCTCGCCGCGGGCGGCCGGATCGAGCGCGTTTTCGTCATCCATTCCCACCATTTGGGCGCACCGCAGACGGTGGAGACCGTCGCGCAGATGAACGAGGCCTTCGGCGCCGATCGCGAGGTGCAGCACTACTTTCTCGACGCCAAGCTCTTCGAATTGCAGGGGCGGTTCGAGGCGCTGGCGGAGGATCTGCGGCGCCGGATCGGTGAGCGTGGGCCGCCGGATGTCGTGATCACGCTCGATGATCCGGCGCTCGGCTTCGCGGAGCGGCGCGCGGCCGATCTCTTCGCAGGCGCCCCGATCGTTTTCGCCGACGTCGATTCGCAACGCTTCGCCGAGCGGATGGCCGAGACGGCCAATGTCGCGGGCGTGTTCGAGCGCTATTCCGTGAGCGAGACGGTGGCGCTTGCGCGGGATCTGCATGCGACGCCGCTGGAGACGCTCGCGCTGATCGTCAGCCGCACCGCCGGAGCGCAAGCGGCGGCCGCCGCGGCGCGAGACGCGGCGCGGCGCGAAGGTCTCTCGATCGAAACGCTCGATCTGACGACGATCAGCTTCAGCGAGGCGGCGCGGCGGATGGCGCAGGATCGGCGCAGCGGGCTGGCCTATCTCTTCATCGATGGTTTGCGCGATGCGAGCGGGCGAACGCTGACACCGCCGCAGGCCTTTGCGCGCCTCGCCAAAAGCGCCGCGCGGCCCGTTTACGTGCTGCGTGATCCGCATGCGTTCAACGGCGTCGTCGGCGGCGAGCTCGTCTCCTCGCGCGAACACGCCCGCGCCGCCATCGCCACCGCGGAGCGGATCCTCGCCGGCGCCGCCTCAGAGGAGATCACGCCCGCGACGCCCGCGCCGAATGTGGTGCGCATCGATCTCGCCGCGGCGCGCCGGCATCAACTGCGCATCGAGCGGCTCGGCCCGGAGGCCGAAATCATTCCGATGGGCCCGAATTTTCTCCAGAGGAACCGCGATGCGATCGCGGTGATGCTGGGCGTCGCGACGCTGTTCGGCAGCGGCTATCTGGTCGCGCTCTATATCAACCGACGAATCCGCCGCGGTCTGACCAAGGTGAATGAAGAGTTGCAGGCGCGGAACGACGCGCTGGAAAGCGCGCATCGACGCATCGAGCATCAAGCGACGCATGACGCGCTGACTGGCCTGAAAAACCGCGCTTTTGTCGAACAGAAGTTGCGCCGTTTCGGCACGCGCGACGCGCCGTCGAGCTTGCTCGGCGCGCAATGGGCGCTCCTGCATGTCGATCTCGATCATTTTCGCGGCGTCAACGATGCGCTCGGCCTTGACGGCGGCGACGAGGTGCTGCGCGTCGCCGCGCGTCGGATCGAGCGGCGCACGCCGCCGAGCGGGTTTTGCGGCCGGCTGAACGGCGACGGCTTCGCCGTCTGCGCGCCTTTCCGCACCGCCGAGGAGGCGCGCGAATTTTGCGACGATCTCTTGGCCGAGCTGCATCAACCGGCGAGCGTGGCCGGCGCGTCGCAGCCCATGGGCGTCAGCATCGGCGTCGCGCTGGCGCGCACGCCGCGGGAGATCAGCCAGATGGCCAGCCGCCTGCGCGAGGCCGACGCGGCGTTGCACCGCGCGAAATCGGCTGGGCGCGGCCGCGTCGTGATGTTCAACGCGCGCCATCAGTTGGAGGATGACGCGAAGCGCGAATTGATGGAGGATTTCATCAAGAGCCTGAGCGACGGCGACTTCATACCGTTTTTTCAGCCTCAATTCTGCGCGCGTTCCGGGCGCGTCGTCAGCGTTGAGGCGCTAGCGCGCTGGCGCCATCCGAAACGCGGCGTTCTTAATCCCGCCGAATTCATCGGCGTCGCCGCCGGACTGGACAAATTAGGCGATCTCGACCGCTCAATCTTGGAGGCGGCCGTCGCCGAACTCGTCGCATGGCGCGGCAAGGGCGTGTTCGTCGATCAGCTCTCGGTCAATTTCTCGGCGCGGCGGCTCGGTGATCCGGCGCTGTTGGAGAGCATCGACGCGCTGGATTTGGGCGATACGACGCTCTGCGTCGAGCTTTTGGAATCCATCTTTCTCGACCGCAAAGACGATGCGATGGAGCGGGCGATCGCCGGTCTGCGCAAACGCGGCGTGAAGATCGAAATCGACGATTTCGGCACGGGCCACGCCTCGGTGCTCGCGGTGATGCGGCGCAAGCCCGATGGGTTCAAGATCGCGCGCGAGCTGGTCGCGCCGATGAGCGAATCCAAAGAGCAAGAGATGCTGGTCGGCTCGCTGATCGAGATCGGGCGGATCTTGGGCGTCCAAGTCATCGCCGAGGGCGTGGAGACATCCGCTCAGCGCCGCAAGCTGGGGGAGCTCGGCTGCGACGTTCTGCAAGGCTACGCGCTCGGCCGGCCGATGGCCGGCGACCAGGCGGCGAGCTTCATCGCGGCGAACCATCGCTCGCGCCCCGCCGATCCCACGAGCGCCAAACCGAGCATGGGGCGCCGGGCGCGCGCCTCGACAAGCCGCTCCTGACGCTTGTAGATCAAGGCGCGGGCGCGGCTCGGCGCCGCTTGATCGTCGGTCTGGATGATCCAGTTCCATCCCCTTAAGAGAAGGAAGACGCGCGTGATCGGAAGGCTGAACCACGTGGCCATCGCTGTGCCGGACCTCGCCGCCGGCGCGGCGCAATATCGGAATGTCCTGGGCGCCGCCGTGTCCGAGCCGCAGGCCGAGCCGGATCATGGCGTCACCGTTGTGTTTATCGAGTTGCCGAACACCAAGATCGAGCTTCTCGCGCCGCTGGGCGAAGGGTCGCCCATCCAGAACTTCCTCGACAAAAACCCAGCCGGCGGCATTCACCATATCTGCTATGAGGTTGAGGACATCCTCGCCGCGCGCGATCAATTGAAAGCGCAAGGCGCGCGGGTGTTGGGCGACGGCGATCCGAAGATCGGCGCTCATGGCAAGCCGGTGCTTTTCTTGCACCCCAAAGACTTCAACGGCGCGTTGGTCGAGCTGGAGCAGGCGTGAGGCGTCGGCGCAGCGCGGCGCGCCAGCCGCGCGGATCAGGAGCACGAGCGATATGAGCATCACCGGCGCCGTCGTTCTCTTCGCGGTTTATTGGTTCATCGCGCTCTTTCTGGTGTTGCCGCGCGGACAGGTGACGCAGCTCGAAGATGGCGAGGTTGTGCCGGGCACGCCGGGCGGCGCGCCGGCCGACATCAAAATCGGCCGCAAATTCATCTACGCCACCATCGGCGCGACGATCGCCGTCGGCGTCACGGCGCTGATCCTGAATAGCGGGCTCGATATGGATGATTTCGAGTTTCTCTACCCTGAGAGCTTCAAAGAGCCGCTCCTGAACCGTCCCGCGGATCAGAGCTGAGCGCCGCGCGGTTTAGGAGCCGCGCCGAAAGGCTTCAGCGCATGCCCGAGCCCATGCGAGCAGCGCGCGCGACACGCGCTCGGGATGCTCAAGCGTCGCCATATGGCCGCAGCCCTCGATGAGAACGAGACGGCCCTTGGGCGCTGCCTCCTGCATGCGGCGAGAGAGGAGCGGCGGGCAAAGCCGATCCTCCGCGCCGCAGAGAAACAAGAGCGGGCCGGCGTCCCGCCGCGCGGCGTAGCGGGTCAACGCCGCGTGATTGTCGCGCCGCGACGATAGCGCCGCGGCCTGCCGGCGAAACACCTCAGCATCAAAGGGCGCCGCCATGGCGCGCATCTCTGGAGCGAGAACCGCCGCCGCCTCCGGCGCATGGGCGAAGAACCGCGCCATGAAGGCTTCCGCGAACAAGGCGAGCCCGCGCGCGCCGGCGGCCTCGACCTCGGCGACGCGCTCGGCGCGCCAGGCGATCTCTTTCGGCCGCGCGGCGCCGGCGTCCGCGCCGATCAGCGCCGCGCCCAGAATGCGCTCTGGCGCCTGGGCGATCGCTTCGGCGGCCAGCATGCCGCCCATGGAGAAACCGATGAGAGCGAAGCGCGGCGGCGCGTCCCGAAGAAAGCGCTCCGCCATCGCGCCGAGATCATCGTCCAGCCGCGTCTCCACGACGAAAACTTGATCCGCGCCCAGCGATTCGCATTGAGGCGCGAAGATCCGCGCATCGCAGAGATGGCCGGGCGCGAACGCCAAGGGGACGCCCGCCAGCGGCGAGGCGTCCGAAGGCGCGGGCTCAGCCAGGCGCATTCGCCGGCGAGGTCCTACTCTCGCGCGCCGGGCCGCTTTCGGCGCTGTCGCTCGGCGCCGGCGGCGGCGCGATGCGCAGCATCTCTGTGATGAAGCTGGCGACGCAGCCATTATGTTGCGCCAGCGCGTCGGTCGTCTCCGGCGGGGCCGAAGCCGCTTGATCCGTGATCGAGATGCCGTCGGCGAAGCCGAGGCGCTCCGCCGCCGCCTCCTGCGCTTCGGGCTCGTTCACGGTTCGCGCGCCGCCGGGCCGGCAGCCGTTGGGCGAGCCGAGCTGCTCGGAAATCTGCCGCAGCGTCGCGCGCGAGAGGATCCAGCCGAGCTGGAAATCATACTCGAAATCATTGAGCGAGACGCTCCAGACGCGGCTGCGCCGCACCTCGGAGGGCAGGCAAACCTCGCTCGCCTCATCGCTCGCCGCCGTGGAGGCGGGAGGCCGTCCGCCGCCGAGGAAGATGTAGCGGCAGGGCGCGCGCAGACGCTCGCGCACCCGCTCTTGCGCTTCAGCCGAGCGCGAGACGCGGGTGTTGAGCAACGCTTTCAGCGGCGCCGTCGCCTCGCCGAAGGAATAGCTCGGCGCGCGGAAGCGGTCTTTGGTCAGGTCGAACACGATCACGCGCAGATCGACATTGCGCCCGAGCCGCGTCAGACGCTGGTTCCGCTCGGCCTGCCGCGCCTCCGGCGAGAGCTGGCGCGCCTGGTCGCGCTGGACGCGCGAGGCGCGCCGCGCGCGCTGGTCCCGCATCTCCAGCACCAAGTCCTGCACCGTTTCGACGCCGGAGTTCTCGTAATAGCCGCCATCGACGAGGCGCAACTTGTGAAAGCCGGCGCCCGCATCTGAATCCGGGTTTCGCTTCAGCCGCATGGAGGCCGCCGGCGTGATGAACGGGAAGCGCGCCGAGACC
>JBCBCG010000157.1:0-10105 GCA_038530925.1 Pseudomonadota bacterium | reverse complement strand
CAACGGCTGAAATTGTCATCCGACAGCGTCGTCAGCACCAGCTGTCCATCCGCCCGCGCCTCCACCGACAGCGCCTCCATATTGTCGATCAAGGCGCGCAGATCGAGTTCGAGGAGCGTCTCGCCTAGGCCGAGCGAGGCCGCCTCGCCGCTGATGGCGGCGCTGAGCGTGGCGGCGTCGAACCGCCGGATGCGCATGCGCAGGCCCGTCGCCCAATCGGCGCGGCGCTCAAGCAGATAAAGCGCGCCGTCCGGGCCGAGATCCGCGCCGGACGGCGCAAAGCCGTCGATGCGCTCGATCAGGAGAGGCAGCGCGTCTTCGTCCTGGGCCAGGCGCCAGGCGCGGATCGGCGCGTCAAGCGTCTCGGCGAACTCGCTGAAGGCCAGAAGCGCGCCGTCCGACAAGCGCGCCAGCGCCTCGACGCCGCGATTGGGCGCGACGCCGTCCAAAGGCGGCGCAAGCGGCGGCGCCGTGGCGCGGGGAGTGGCGCCCAGTCGGGGGTGAGCGGCGATGCGGTGCGGGTTCTCGAACCCGATCCAGAGCCCGCCCGCGCCATCCGGCGCGAGCGCCTCGGCGTCGCCGGTCCAGCCTTCCAGCGACGCGCCGTCCGCTGCGCTGAGGGCGCCGAGCCGCGGCGCCGTCAGCCCCGTCGCGGCGCCGCTCGCGGCCGTGGTCATCCGCGCCTGAAGCCACGCCCCGCGATCGGAAACGGCGCGCAGCTGGCCGCGTCGCAGGCTCATGCCGCTGAAGCCGCCGAAGCGCGGATCCTTCGCGCTGAGCGCCAGGCCGCCAAGAAAGCGCGCCTTCTGTCCGCTGAGCAAGAGGTCGGGGATCGCCGCAGGCGTCGCGGCCACGGCGACCGGCCCGGGCGCCGCGCCGCCGGAGGCGCCGAGCGCCGGTGGGCCGAAGAGCCCGCAAGCGAGAAGCCCCGCCGCGACGCCGCGGCGCCAGGCGCATTCGCCTGCGCGGCGATGCCAGCTCGCGCCGAGCATGATCCCCTCCTCATCCTTCCCGCCGCGGTGGCTAGCGGCGTTTGGAGGGGCGCGCCAGCAAGCCTGGCGCCGCAGGGCGCCGCGCCGCGCGGCGACTGGCGGATCACTCCGCGGCGGATATTTGAAATTGCAGCAAAATTGTCTGCTGAACGGCGTTGAAATTATCGTCGGAAAGAACCGTGAGGATCACCGATCCGTCCGGCGCCGCCTCCGCTGAAAGCGCTTCCATATTGTCGATCCGAGCGCGCTGATCGAGATCGACCAAGATTTCGCCGCGGCCGAGATCGCCCGCCTCCGCCGCCGCGACAGGGTCGGCGAAGCGGCGAATGCGCATGCGGACGCCGCGAAAGAAACCATAATCGCGCTCAAGCACGTAAAGCGCGCCGTCGGGCCCGAAATCCGCGCCGGTCGGCTTATGCCGGCCGATCCGCTCAAAGCGGAAGGGCCTCGCCACGCCGCGATCAAGCCGCCATCCCGCAGGCGCGCCGCCGATCAATGTCTCGGCGATCGCCCAAAGCGCGCCGTCCGGCCCGCGCGCGAGCCCCTCGATCCCGCTATTGCGCCCGAGCCGCGCCGTTGGCAATTGCGTCGCCGTCTCCCGCGCAGGCGCGCCAAGCGCGTCGCGCGCGGTGATGCGGTGGCGCTGCTCAAAGCCGATCCAGACGCCGCTCGCGCCGTCGCGCGCCAGGGATTCAGCGTCGATCCGCCGCCCGAACAGCGCCGCGTCGCGCCGATCGCGGAGCGGTCCGATCTCCGCATCCCGGAACGCCGTGACCGCGCCCGCCGCATTGCGCTCCAGCCGCGCCGTCAGCCAGACGCCGCGATCGCCGACGGCGCGCAACTCGTCGCCATCGATCAGCAGGCCGCTCAGCCCGCCGAACTCCGGCTCGCTCGGCGCGGTCAGGATGAAGCCGCCGAGATACCGCGCCGGTTGCTCCTTAAGCCGGCCTGGATCGAAGGGCAGCGGCCGCGTCTGCAGCGCGAGCGGCCTCGCGGCCGCGCCGTGCGGCGAGGCTGCGGCGCCGAGGCCGAGTGTGAGCGCGATCGCCGCGACGGCGCGCGTCAGCGGCGCGGCGCTGCGCCGAGCGCGGCGGCGCAGGACGCGGGAAGATCGGCCAAGGTTAGCGGCGGTTTCGGCTTGCGCGCCGCTCCAGGCGCGCGCGGTTTGGGATTTCGGATGCCTTCGAGCCAGCTCTCCACCTCCGCGCCGCAGCCCGAGCCTGGCTTTGGCGGCTGCTGGGGCCTGCAATTCGGCGAGCCCTCGGGACAATTGAGCCGCACATGAAAATGGTGATCATGGCCCCACCAGGGCCGGATTTTGCGAAGCCACGCGTCTGGCTCTCCCGCCGCGGCCACTTGGTCGCAAAGCGCTTTTTTCAGCGCAGGATTGACGAAGATCCGCGCCACCGCCGGATCTTCCGAGGCGGCGCGCAGCAGACGGCGATGGTCGGCGTCGAACGCCGGGATCGCCGAGAGCCGGTTCGCCGCGACGAAGTTCGTCGCGGAGAGCCCTTCGCGCTCGCGCTCCGTCAGCCGCCGGCGCGGCGCGGGCTTCAACCAAATATCGGCGTCGAGCCCGATCTGGTGCGAGGCGTGCCCGGTCAGCATCGGCCCGCCGCGCGGCTGCGCCAGATCGCCGATGAGAAGGCCGGGCCAGCCGAGCTCCGTCGTCGCGCGGTCGGAAAGGCGCTCGATGAACGCGATCATCGCCGGATGCGCGTAGAGCCGGTTGCGTGAGAGGCGCATCGCTTGCCAGCCCGGCCCATCCGCCGGCAGCGTCGCGCCGCCGGCGAGGCAGCCCTTCGCGTAGCCGCCGATCGCCTCCGGCGCTTGGTTGGACGGCGCGGCCGCGGCGCCGAAAGCCAGTTTGGCCGGCCGCGGGCTGGGCCCTTCCGCCAGGGCCGCCGCGCCGCTGAAGGCGACGCTCGCAGCGATCAGCGCCGCGGCGATCGCCGCGCCCGCGCCGCGCCGGCTCCGGCCCGATCTCCGATCCAGGCGCAGATCGATCCGCCGGTCCATGAGCTGATCCATGAGCTGATCCATGCGGCGCGCCAATCGTCGGTCCGCCCGCGTCGTCTGGCGCATCCGGCTCTCCTCCTCATCTAGCTTCGCAGCCCAGAGGATAGCGCCCGCCGCGGCGAAGGGGCGGGCGATCGGCCGCCGCGCCGGATTTTTCTGAGATCAAGCTCCGTAAAAGCGCGTCTCCCAGGCGTCGACCCTCGGATCCATCACGCGGAACCAAAGCGGCGGAACCAGCGCGAGCAGCACCATCCAGGCGTAGCCATGCGGCAGTTGCGGCGCGGCGTCGTCCTCATGGGCTTGCAGCAGCGGATAGCGCCGATCGGGTTTGTAATGGTGGTCGGAATGGCGCTGCAGATTGATCAGCAGGAAGTTGCTGAAACGGTGATTGGCGTTCCAGGAATGATGCGGCCGCGTCGGTTCGTATCGTCCGCTTTCGAGCATGCGCCGACGCAGCCCGTAATGCTCAAGATAGTTCACCAGCTCAAGCAACGTCACCGCGACGATCGCTTGCGCAAGGAACGCCGCCACGCCGAGCCCGCCCGCCAACGCGTACGCCAATCCGATCCACGCGACAGCCCAAGCGCCATACCGCCAAAACGCGTTGCTCAGGCTCCAGAGACCGCGCCCGCGGCGCTTGAGCTGGTCGCGCTGGATCCGCCAGGCTGAAGCGAGGCCGCCGAGAATGCTGCGCAGCCAAAAGGCGTAGAAGCTCTCGCCTCTGCGCGCCGTCGCCGGATCCTCCGGCGTCGCGACCCGCGCGTGATGCCCGAACACATGCTCCAGCCGGAAATGCCCATAAAGCGTCGAACAGAGCAGGATCTCGCCGAGCATCGGCTCGGTCCGATTGCGCTGATGGATCAGCTCATGCGCGTAATTGATGCCCACGCCGCCCGTCGCGACGCCGAGCGCCGCCGCCACCGCGAGCGCCTCAACCGTCGTGAGCCAATCGGTGAGACCGATCACTGCGAGCAACGCCGCGATCAGCGCGAGCTGGAGCGGAACCCAAATCCAGGTGACCGCTTGGTGCCAGATCAGCCGTCGCTGATCCAAAGCGGGATCGATGTTTTCTTTGTTGTGGCTGCTGATCTGGTCGATCAGCGGCGTCGCCAGGAAGGCGAAGGCGAGCGCGCCGAAGATCCACATCCCGCCATAGCGCATCGCGAGCAGCAGCAGCGGCGCGAAAGCCAGGCTGATGAAGAAGGGCGCCGCGCGCAGCGCCATCGCCGCCGCGCTTGGCCGGAGCGGCGCGCTGGGCGCCGCGGCGTTCGTCGTTTCGGTCGCCATCGTCTTCGCGTCCCCGTCCGCGCCATTTTATGACACCAGTGTCACGAAGAAAGGCTATCAGCGGCGGCGGGAAGATCAAGCGAGCATGGCGCGCGTCGCGCCGCGTGTCAGGGCCCGACCTTTTGGGCGTTCAGGCTGCGCAGGAAATGCACCACCGCCATGCGCTCGCGCGCATCGAGCTCGTTCGCGCCCTCGGCGCGGGCGCGGATATGCGCGATGCGCCGGGCGCGCTCCGCTTGCGCGCGTCGGATGGCTTCGCTGCGCGACGCGGCCGGGCTCCGCGTCTCGTCGCGCGCCGCCAACATCAGCGGCGCCGCTGTCGACAGATCGCGCTGCGCCGCCGACGCCGCGAACGGTCCGCTGCTCAGCAGGCCCGCGAGCACGAAGACGGAAAGGCATCCTCCCAGCACCGCGCCGCCCAGTTTCACCAGTCCGTCCATTTGGTCTTCCCCACAAAATCGTACGGGCCGCGGATAAATCGTTGAGCGGTGGTCCGGTCAAGAACGGCCCGAGATCGTCCATGCATAGTTGAAGGGAAAACACGTTAACATCGCATTGCAGTTCGCCGGCGCGCGGCCCAAAGAAAGCTCATTAAGAGTTTGTTCAGTATGGAGTTTAAGGCCTCATAAGAAGAGGGGCCGGTTCAATCTACAATCTCCGGGCTGTTGATTGTTCCGGGGGTGATCGCGAGAAATCCTTTGCGAATGAGCGTCTTAAGAGTTTTTTAACAGGACGTTGCGTCATGCGGCGGCGCGCTCGGTCGCGGCGGCGCCCCGGCCGCCGCCCGAAACATGTCAAGCTTTACAGCGCGTCGCTCTCATCGCCTGCGCCGGCCGAGGCGAGCGCCGCGATGTTCAACAGCCCGCGGGCGGTGATCGATGGCGTGACCACATGCGCTTTGCCGCTCAGCCCGAGCAGGATCGGGCCGACCTCCAGCCCGCGCGCCAGCACTTTCAGCGAATCGAGCGCGGCGGCGGCGGCGTCGATGCTCGGCATCACCAAGAGGTTCGCCGCGCCGTCCAGCCGCGAGTTCGGAAAAAGCCGCGCGCGCACCTCCGGATCCAACGCCGCATCCGCGCGCATCTCGCCCTCATAGGCGAAATCCACGCGCCCTTCCGCCGCGGCGGCGTCGACCAATGCGACGGCTGCGCGCATGCGATCCGCCGCCGGCGTCGAAAGCGAGCCGAAATTCGACCGGCTGACGAAAGCCACTTGCGGCTCCAAGCCAAAGCGGCGCACCTCGCGCGCCGAAGCGATGGCGAGCGAGGCGATTTGCGCCGGCGTCGGCTCCGCATGCACATGCGCGTCGACGACGAAGAGCGGCCCGCTATCGAGCACGAGCGCCGTAAGGGCGCCCGCCTCCGCTGCGTCATCGGCGCTGAGCAGCCCTTGAAGATAGCGCAAATGCCAAGCGAATTGCCCTTGCGCGCCGCAAATCGCGACATCCGCCTCGCCGCGCCGCACCATGGTCCCGGCGATCGCCGTGGTGTTGGTGCGGATGATGGCGCGCGCGATGTCCGGCGAGACGCCGCGCCGCCCGAGGGCGCTGAAGTACTCCTGCCAATACTCGGCGTAGCGCGGATCATCCTCCGGGTTCACGACTTGCACCGCCTCGCCGAGCTTCAAGCTAAGCCCGAGGCGCGCCGCGCGGCTTTCGATGACCTTGGGCCGGCCCACCAAGATCGGTTGGGCGAGCCCTTCCTCCATCGCGGCGTTGGCGGCCTGCAGCACCCGCGCATCCTCGCCTTCGCCGAAGACGACGCGCCGCGGATGCGCGCGCGCGCGCTCGATGATCGGGCGCATCAAGAGGCCGGAGCGGTAGACGAAGCGGTCGAGCCGCTCGCGATAGGCGTCGAGATCTTCGATGGGGCGCGTCGCCGCGCCGCTTTCCGCGGCGGCCTTCGCCACAGCGCCGGCGACGGTTGAGAGAAGCCGCGGGTCGAAGGGTTTGGGGATGAGATAGTCAGGTCCGAACAAAAGCGTCTCGTCCTTGTAGGCGCGGGCGGCCTCGGCGGCGACAGGCGCGCGGGCGAGTTCGGCGATGGCGTTCACGCAAGCGATCTGCATCGCATCGTCGATCTGCCGCGCGCCGACATCGAGCGCGCCGCGAAAGATGAAGGGGAAGCAAAGGACGTTGTTGACTTGATTGGGATAATCCGAGCGGCCTGTCGCCATCACCACATCCGGCCGCACCGCGCGCGCGTCCTCCGGCCGGATCTCGGGGTTCGGATTGGCGAGCGCGAACACGATGGGCCGCTCCGCCATCGCCGCCACCATCTCCGGCGTCAGCACATTCGGGCCGGAGAGGCCGAGGAAGAGATCGGCGCCGCCGATCACCTCAGCGAGCGTGCGTTTCTGCGTGAATTGGGCGAAGCTCTCCTTCTGCGGCGTCATCGCCGCCTCACGGCCTTGATAGACGACGCCGTCGAGATCCACGAGCCAGATGTTCTCGCGCTTGGCGCCGAGCTTCACCAGCATGGTGAGGCAAGCGATGCCCGCGGCCCCGCCGCCGGTGGAGACGATCTTCACATCCTCAAAGCGCTTGCCGACGCAATGCAGCGCGTTTGTGGCCGCGGCGCCGACCACGATCGCGGTGCCGTGCTGATCGTCGTGGAACACCGGCACGTTCATCGTCTCGCGGCAGCGGCTCTCGACGATGAAGCAATCCGGCGCCTTCACATCCTCGAGATTCACCGCGCCGAATGTGGGCTCCAGCGCGCGGATGATCGCGGCCAGCCGCTCCGGATCCTTCTCATCCACCTCGATGTCGAACACGTCGATGCCGGCGAATTTTTTGAAGAGAACCGCCTTGCCCTCCATAATCGGTTTGGAGGCGAGCGCGCCGATGTCGCCGAGCCCGAGCGCCGCTGTGCCGTTGGAGATCACCGCGACGAGATTGGCGCGGCCCGTGAAGCGCGCCGCGGTCTCCGGCGCGGCTTTGATCTCGAGGCAGGCCTCGGCGACGCCGGGACTGTAGGCGAGCGCCAAATCGCGCTGCGTGTCGAGCGGTTTGGTGGCGCGGATCTCGAGCTTTCCCGGCCGCGGCTGCTCATGATAGCGCAGCGCCCGCGCGCGAAACGCCTCCGCATCCGCGGCTTGAGCGGCGCTGTTCTCAATAGGGTTGTCCGGCATCTCGGCTCCTCCGCCCAGCGGCCGCGCGCCGCTTTTGTTTTGGTTTGCGATTCTCCCGGGCGTTGATAGCGCGGGCCGCGGCCGAGCGCGTTCACAATCGCCCGGCGAGGGCGGTCTTGTTTTCGCCGCGGCGACGGCGCTTTCTGCCGCGGCGCGATCCGAGGGCGCGATCACTTTTCGGGAGGCCGCCAATGCCGTCATCATCGCCGTCGTCGTCGCTGAGACGCTTGAGGTTCGCTTGCATGCTGAGCGCTGTGTTTTGCGCCATGGCGCTGGGCGTGCAGGCGCAGACGCCGGGACCGGGCGAGCCGGGCGGTCCCGGCTGCGCTTTGAACGGCAGTCCCAACGTCTTCATCGAAGGCGCCAGCATGCTGCGGCTCGGCGATGTGCAGGGCTGCGCGGGCCTCCGCTGGGAGATCATTCCAGGCGTCTTCATCAACGGCCAGCCGGCGGTGAAGGTTCTGCCGCAGGAGGAGTGCCCGAGCATCGGCGGCGGCGCGGTCGGCGTCACGATCGACGGCGCGCCGGCGGCGCGTCAGGGCGACGCCGGGTGTTGAGCGCGCGCTGCCGCGCCGAAGCGTCTTCGCTCGGTTCGAGAGAGAGAGAGAAACGGCGCTTAGGGGGCGTCGAGCCCCCACGCGCCGTTCGCGAATGGATGGCGCGCGCGGCGCCATGATCCGAGAGCATGGGCTATGGCGCGTCCGGCGCCGCTCGGCCCATCGAACGGCGAAGACCGCGGGCTGGGCTCCTGGTTCGTATTTTTAGCCGAGTTCCCGACGGGCGCCCAGCGCGGCTTGGATGGTGCCTTCGTCGAGATAGCCGAGCTCGCCGCCAAGCGGCACGCCGCGCGCGAGGGTGGTGACCCGCGCCGGGCCGCCGGCGAGCGCTTCAGCGATCACATGCGCGGTGGTTTGCCCGTCGACCGTCGCCGGCAGGGCGAGGATCACTTCGTCGACAGGCCGATCCGCCGCGGCGCCGCCGCCTTCCAAGTTTCTGCCCGCGCCGGTGACGCGTTCGGCCAATTCGGGGATCCGCAGCGCCTCCGGCCCGACGCCGTCAAGCGCGGAGAGGAGGCCGCCCAGCACGTGATAGCGGCCGCGATAGACGCCGGCGCGCTCCATCGCCCAGAGATCGCCGACCTCTTCAACGACGCAGATCAGCGCGTCGTCGCGGCGCGGATCCCGGCAGACGCCGCAGATCTCCGCGGTGTCGATGGCGCCGCAGACTTTGCAGGGGCGGGCCTTCAGCGCGGTCTGCGCCATCGCCTGAGCCAAGGGCGCGAGCAGCGCCTCGCGATTGCGCACGAGATGGAGCGCGGCGCGCCGGGCTGAGCGTGGGCCGAGCCCTGGCAACCGCGCCATCAGCGCGATCAACGCCTCGATCTCGCCGCCTTCGGTCTCATCACGCTCGCCGGCGCCGTTCGCGCTCATGTCTCTCACCGCGTCTCGCTCCGCCTCACCGCTATCCCGGCCAGTCCTCATAAAGCCGAGGACGCCCAACATCTGGTGGCGTAAAGCTTAGCGGATCGCAAGACCCTGTCGAGCGAAGGCGCCCTGCGCGAAGGCTCGCGGGGGGCGCGACGCGCGTGCGGCGTTATTGCCCGAACATGCCAGGGGGGATTGGCAGGCCCTGCGTCAACTCCTGCATCTCTTGAGCCGAGCGTTCACGCGCTTTTTCTTGAGCGTCGGTCACGGCGGCGACGACGAGATCTTGCGCCACCTCCGCTTCCTCCGGCTTCATCAGGGAGGGATCGATGGTCACGCTTTTCAGCGCGCCTTTGGCGGTGCAGATGGCGGTCACGAGGCCCGCGCCTGAAGAGCCCTCCACCTCGATGGTCTCAAGCTTCTGCTGAAGCTCCGCCATCTTGGCCTGCATCTCCTGCGCTTGCTTCATCATCTTGCCGATGTCGCCGAGGCCGCCAAGCCCCCCCAAACCCTTCATCATGTCGGTCTCCGCATCGCTGCATGTCCTTAGGTCATTGTAGACGCCGAAGCTTCGGTCGCCCTTTGCTGGAACGTCGCCTCCAGACCGCCGGCGCCTAATCGTGGCTCTCGCCGGGAGGCGGCTCAAGCTCGTCCTCGCCGCCGGGCCCAAAATCAGGCTCCCATTGGTCGCCCCATTCGCGGTCCTGATCAGGTGCGGTCTCAAACAGCGCGTCTTCCTCAAGCGGCGTCTCCGCCCCTTCGCCAAGGCGACGCACCGCAGTGAGCTCGGCGCCGGGAAAGGCGGCGAGAGCGGCCTGAACCAGGGGATGCGCCAACGCCGCCTCGCGCCGGCGCGCCTCGTCGGCGGCGCGCGTCTCCCCCAGGGTGGGGCCGTCATGCCCTTCGGCGACCGAGACGAACCAGCGCGCGCCGGTCCAGCGGCGCAGCCGCTCGCCCAGCGTCGCCGCCAGGGTCGAGGGCGCGCCGGAGGCGGGCGTGAATTCGAAGCTCGATGGGCCGACCGGACCAGGCCGGACGAATTGCTCCACATCCACCAGCAGCTTGGCGTCGCGGTGATCGCGGATCAGGGCGACGATGTCCTCAAAGCGTCTGAGCGTGTGATTGGGCGCGGCGACGGCGCGCTGCGGCGCGGGCCGCGGCGTGTGCGGGCCAGGCTCGGCCTCTCCGAGACGGGCCGCGCCTTTGAGCTGTTCGAGAGCATTGTCACCGGCGCGGTCGGCGAGGCGCTTG
>JBCBCG010000156.1:0-10203 GCA_038530925.1 Pseudomonadota bacterium | reverse complement strand
GCCGCCTCGGCGTCTCGACGGTGAAGGCGAACCCGGACGCGCTGCTGGTCGTCCACCTTTACTCGCCCGACGGGAGCCGCGACCAGCTCTACATTTCGAACTACGCCCGCCTGCAGATGCGCGACGCGCTGCAACGGATCGAGGGCGTCGGCCAGATCCAGTCCTTCGGCTTTCGCGAATACGCCATGCGCGTCTGGATCGACCCCGACCGCGCGGCGAGCTTCGAGTTGACCGGCATGGACATCGTCGAAGCGCTCCGCGGTCAGAACGTCGAGGTGGCGGGCGGCGTGCTCGACGCTCCGCCGAACGACGCGCAAGGCGCCTTTGAGGTCAGCGTGCGCACCGAAGGCCGCTTGGAGACGCCGGAGGCGTTCGAAGCCATCATCATCAAGGCGGGCGCAGGCGGCGAAGAAGTGCGCCTCGGCGACGTCGCCCGCGTCGAGCTCGGCGCGCGAGACTACACGACCAACGCGCAGCTCGACGACAAACCGGCGCTGGCGATGTTGTTCAACCAGCAACCGGGCTCGAACGCGCTGGCGACGGCCGAGCGGATCCTCGCCGCGGTCGAAGAGATGTCGCACGCCTTCCCCGAGGGCCTCGACTATGAGGTGATCTGGAACCCGACCGAGTTCGTCTCCGAGTCGATCAGCGCGGTCGAGCACACCATCCTCGAGGCGGTGGTGCTGGTCTCGCTGGTGGTGTTCCTGTTCCTGCAGAGCATCCGCGCCGCGCTGATCCCGATCATCGCGATCCCGATCTCGCTGATCGGCGCTTTTGCGGTGATGCAGGCCTTCGGCTTCTCGCTGAACACGCTCTCGCTCTTCGGCATGGTGCTGGCGATCGGCATCGTCGTCGACGACGCGATCATCGTGGTCGAGAATGTCGAGCGGAAGATCCATGACGGCCTCGCGCCGCGCGACGCGGCCTTCGCCACCATGGACGAGGTCGGGTCGGCACTGATCTCGAGCGGGTTGGTGCTTTCGGCCGTATTCATTCCCACAGCGTTCCTCGACGGCATCACCGGCGCCTTCTTCCAGCAATTCGCCATCACCGTCGCGACCGCGACGATCATCTCGGTCGGCGTCTCGCTGACGATGTCGCCGGCGATGGCGGCGCTCTTGTTGAAGCCGAAGAAGGCCCCGAGCGAGCTGACGCTCTGGGAAAAGCCGCTGGCGGCCTTTTTCAACGCCTTCAATGCGGGCTTCGACTGGGTGACGCGGGGCTATTCGGCGGTGGTTCGGCGCATGGTTCGGATGAGCGCGTTGGTGCTGGTGGCCTATGGCGGTCTGATGGCGCTGGGCGCTTACCAGCTCGACCGCGCGCCACGGGGCTTTGTGCCGCCGGTCGACCAGAACTACGTCATCACCGTCGTCCAACTGCCGGCCGGCGCCTCGCTCTCGCGGACCGAGGCCGTGATGAACGAGGTCATCGCGAAAGGGCTCGCCCATCCGCACATCGAGCACGCCGCCGCCTTCGCAGGTCTGCACGGGGCCACGCTGACCACCGCTTCAAATGCTGCGGCGGTGTTCTTCACGATGTCGGACATCGGCCCGCGTGTGGCCGAAGGCTATGACGTGAACCGGGTGCTCGGCGACCTGCGCGCGTCCTTCTCGGACAACCGCGACGCCTTCATCCTGGTGGTGCCGCCGCCGCCGGTGCGCGGCATCGGCAACGCTGGCGGGTTCAAGGGCTACATCCAAGACCGCGCCGGCCTCGGCTACGACGCGCTCGCGGCTGAAGCCCAGAAGCTGGCGGGCGCGGCCAACGCGACGGACGCCGCCACCTCCGCCTTCGCGATCTTCAACACCGCGACCCCGCAGCTCTTCACCGATATCGACCGTGCGCGGGCGGAGCAGCTCGGCGTCGCCGTGGAGGACGTGTTCGCCACCATGGAGGTCTATTTGGGCTCGGCTTACGTGAACGACTTCACCGCCTTCGGACGCCCGTTCCGGGTGACCGCCCAGGCCGACGCCGAGTTCCGCCAGTCGCCGGACGATGTTGCCCGCCTGCGCGCCCGCAACGAGGCCGGCGACATGGTCCCAATCGGCTCGGTCGCGACGTTTGAGACCATCACGGGCCCGAACCGCGTCGCGCGTTACAACCTTTACCCCGCAGCTGCCGTCCAAGGCGACGTGGTCTCGGGCTACTCGACTGGCGACGCGTTGAACGCGGTGGAGGGCGCGGCTGCTTCGGAACTCAGCCAGGGCTTCGGCTTTGAATGGACTGAACTGGCTTTGCAGGAGCGACTGGCCGGGAACACGGCGGCGATCGCCTTCCTGATGGCGGTGGTGTTCGTGTTCCTGCTGCTGGCGGCTCAGTACGAAAGCCTGACCTTGCCGCTCGCGGTCATCTTGATCGTGCCGATGACGCTCCTGTCCTCGATCACCGGCGTGCTGATGGAGGGGCTCGACATGAACATCCTGGTTCAGATCGGATTCGTCATCTTGATCGGACTGGCGGCGAAGAACGCGATCCTGATCGTCGAATTCGCCAAGCAGGCCGAGGATGGCGGCATGGACCGGCGCGCCGCGGCGGTTGAGGCGGCGAAACTGCGGCTCCGCCCGATAGTCATGACCTCCTTCGCCTTCATCCTCGGCGTCGTGCCGCTGATGCTGGCGACCGGGGCGGGCTTCGAGATGCGCCAGTCGCTCGGCGTGTCGGTGTTTTACGGGATGCTGGGCGTCACGCTCTTCGGCCTGCTGTTCACCCCGGTGTTCTACGTGGTCTCGGGGTGGCTGGGCGGCCTGTTCGCCCTCCGGGGCGCGACCGCCGACGATGTGCGGCGGCGGGTCGAGACCGGCGAACCCGCCTGATCCGCCCAGAGCCCAAAGCCAGACCGCATGCGCGGCCCCCGAGATCGAGGGCTGCGTTTTCCTTTTAGGCGGCGGCGCTTTGCGGCGCTCTTAGCGCAGGGCGCCTGCGAGATGGTCGACGAAGGCGCGGACTTTTGGCGATAGGTGGCGGCTGGATTGATAGACTGCCGAGACCGGACCGCCATCCGCTGCGTAGTCGCTGAGAACCGGAACCAGCCTGCCCGCGGCGAGGCTCGGCCCAAGCATGTAGTCCTGCAGGTGTAGGAGGCCGGCGCCCGCCTCGCATGCCGCGATCATGGCGTCGGCGTTGGTGAAGGCCGGCCCGCCTGTTGCGACGATCGTGAACCCGGCGCCGGCGCGCTCGAACGGCCAAGCGAAGATGCGGCGCGATGTGGGGAAGACATACGCCGCACAGGCGTGGTTGCTGAGGTCCTCCGGCATGGTCGGGACGCCGCGGGCCGCGAGATAGTCCGGCGACGCGGCGGTGACGAAACGCGTGTCGATCAGCTTACGAGCGATGAGGCTGCTGTCGGAGAGACGCCCGGTGCGGATCAGGACGTCGAAGCCGTCTTCGATCAAGTCGGAGAAGCCGTCGGTCGAATGGGTCTCGATCTCGAGCTCCGGATAGGCCGCTAGCAATCCCGGCAGCAGGGGCGCCACCAGGCGGTGACCGAACACCACCGGCATTGAGACGCGCAAGCGCCCTCGCGGCGTGGCGCGACGCTCCAGCAGGAACGCCTCCGCATCCTCGATTTCAGACAGCCCGGCGCGGGCGCGCTCGAAGAAGGCGCGACCGTCGTCGGTCAGGTCGATCGACCGCGTCGACCGGCGAAAGAGCTGGGCGCTAAGCCGGTCTTCGAGACGCGCCACAGCCTTGCTGACCGCTGAAGGAGTGACCCCCAGGGCTTTCGCGGCCGCAGCAAAGGAGCCGGCTTCCGCCGCCCTAACGAAAAATCCAATGCCTCCCAAGTGATCCATCTTCGGACGTTAGCACGACATTTTGTCATTGGTGAAGTTCTTTCGAGCTAACTACAGATCCTGGCTGCCGTAATTCATATTGATCTCCAACACCGGGCCACCCCGAAAGGAGATCCAAATGACTAATCTTTTTAATCACCTAACAGTACGGGAAACCACGATCCGCAACCGGATCGGTCTCTCGCCGATGTCGATGTATGACGCGGACGACGGCGTCGCCGGCAGTTTCAGCGCCATACACTTCGGAGCGCGGTCGCTGGGCGGCGCAGGGCTCGTCTTTACTGGGACGGTGGCGGTCGCTCCTGAAGGCCGCATAACCCCTGGCGACCCGGGACTTTGGGCCGACGATCAAATACCGGCACTGAAAGCCGTCGCCGATGCGATCCGCGTCGGCGGCGGGACATCGGGTATCCAGATTGGGCACGCCGGGCGCAAGGCCTCGACCACCATTCCATGGCGTGGCGGGCACCCCAAGAGCGACGGCCGCAGCCTCACCGCATCCGAGGGCGCCTGGGAGACGGTCGGGCCGAGCGCCATCGCGTATGGAAGCGACAAGACCCACACGCCGCGCGCCATGACGGAGCGTGAGATCCGCGCCGCGATCGACGCCTTCGCCGCCACAGCCCGGCGCGCGGATCTGGCTGGCTTCGATGTGCTCGAGATCCATGGGGCCCATGGCTACCTGCTCCACAGCTTCGCCTCGCCGATCTCCAACGCGCGCGACGACGCCTGGGGCGGATCGTTCGAGAACCGGATCCGCTTGACCCTCGATGTTGTTCGTACGGTCCGAGCGGCCTGGCCGGCGACGAAGCCGCTCGCGCTTCGGTTCGCGATGGAGGATTTCCACGAAGGCGGCTGGACAGCCGCAGAAGGTCTCGAGCTTGCGCGCCGCGCCGCAGCGCTCGGCGTGGACATCCTGGATCCGATGTCCTTCGGCGGCGTCGCGGCGGGCGGGCAGGCTCCCTGGGCGGAGCCCTTCACCCGAGACCACGCGACGACGCTCAAGTCCGCGCTGCCCGCAGCTGTCATCGCCGGGTCCGCGCAAACTGCGCCTGGGTTCAACACCGACCCGGCTATGGTCGAAGCGCTCGTGGCAAAGGGTCCGTTCGACCTGGTTCTGCTCGGTCGCCAACTCCTTGCCGATCCTCACTGGCCTGCGAAAGCGGCAGCAACACTCAGCGACGATCGGCTTCTGCTTCCCTCGCAATACGAACACTGGCTGACCGGGCGCATCGCTCCCCACCAGTCCCAAGCGGCGTGAGGGCGAGACGATGTTCGACCTCAGTACGCTCCCGCTCTTCGCAGCCGCCACGGAAGCCCAGGCCGAAGCGCTTCTCGACGCCTCCGAGATCGTTTCGGCGGCCCCCGGCGACCAGCTGTTTCCGGCCTTCTCCGTCACGGACGCCTATTGGGTGCTGATCGACGGCGACTGGGCGGTGACCCGGCGGGTCGCGGGAACGCCCCGCCTGATGTTCGAAGCGAGCCGGCCTGGCACCTGGACCGGCGGCATCCCGGTCATCGACCGGATCGCGCCGCCGGCCGCGGAGATCCGCGCGTGGTCGCGGTTCCTCAAGATCCCGAGCAGGGCCGTGGAGGCGCTGGTTTCGGAGAACCCCGGCGTCGCCGCCCGCCTGCTCGACGCCGTCCATTGGGGCGCTGGCCATATCGGCGGCCTGATCGAAACCGACTTCACTTCCAACCCGGAGACAGACCAATGAAAGCGTTTCTTATGACCTCTGCCGCGGCGCTCGCGCTGATCAGCACCGCGACCTTCGCCGAGACCGAGCGCGGCGCCGCCGCGCGGGACGATGCGGCGACGCTGGCGACGACGGGCTTCCTCGACGCCCGCGACGATCTCGATCCCGCGGTGTTCGACGCGTATTGGCGCGACGCGCATGGGCCGCTGGCCGCGCGCATCGACGGCATACACCAGTACTGGCAACACCATCTCGGCGCGCCAGACCCGTCGGTGCTCCCGGCCGGCGTCGCGGCGATCGGGATCGCAACCGCCGTCTCCAACGCCGATCAGCTGGAGGGTTTGGCCGAAGTCACGTTCGCCAGCGAGGCGGACCGCGCGGGCATGGGCGCAAGCCCAGCGGCGGCGCAGCTGATGGTCGACGAACAAAATGCCTTCAAGGGCACGTATCTGCATAGCACGCTCGCTGGCGACACGCGCACGCTGATCGACCTGGCGGTGGACGGCGCGCCGCAAGGTTCTCGTGCGGAGTATCGCGTCATCCTGCTGATCGCCGCGAACGAGGCCGGCGATCGGGCGGCGTTCCGCGACCGAATCAGCGATGCCATCGCTGCGCCGCTGGCTGCGTCTCAGGGCGCCGTGAAGGTGCGCACGCATCTCTTCGCCCCTTACGCGGCGGCGGGGTGGGACACGCCGAACGTCGACAATGATCGAACGCAGGATCAGGCCTTCGACGCTTGGATCGAGCTGGCGTTCGACACCCGAGAGGCCGCGCAGACGGCGTTGGTGTCGGTCGAGACCGCATTGGCCTCGCCGGAGGCGATCACCGCAGTCCACGCCTACCCGGTCCGCGAGACCTACACGCTCGTCTATGGCGGCCGTCCGACCGTCGTCGGGCTCCGAGGATACGCTGTCGCGGCGACTGCCGCAGCCGTCGGCGCCGACAACCAGCGCTCCCTGCCCGTTCTCCGCAGCCTACACGGCCCCGCCGTCGAAGCTCCGGCCGAATGATCTCGTCAAATCTCCAAACTGAAAGGACCCATCCAATGTCAGCTCTGAGATCTTTCCTACTCTCCACCACCCTCGCCATCGTCACCGGGACGTCGGCGCTTGCGGAACTTCCAACCACCGGCCCCGGGGCGGACTTCCCAACGACCCCCGCCATTGAGCAAGCCATCGCAGGCATCCCTGTTATTCCCAACGCGGATTTGGCAGACCCGTCCGCCATGACAGTCGATGAAGCAGCGTTCGCCCGGACGTTCAACCATCATCGCCTGCCCGTCGGAGATGAGCGCATCCACTTCGTGATGGGCGGCGAAGGTCCCGCCGTCCTGCTGCTCCATGGCTGGCCGACCAACTGGTATGAGTGGAAGCGGATGATGCCGCTCTTGGCCGCCAACTACACGGTGATCGCGCCGGATCTGCCCGGCGTCGGCCGCTCCAGCGTTCCGAGCGACCCTGGCGTGAAGCGCGACGTGGCTCAGACCATGCTCGACCTGATGACCGAGCTTGGACACGAGCAGTTCTACGTCGTCGGGCACGACTGGGGCACGCCGACCGCCTGGGCGATGGGATATCTCGCGCCGGAGCGGATCGAGCGCATGATCATCTCCGAGAGCACGATCCCCGGCCTCGACGTGCCAGGGTTCGCCGGCTGGGAACGTTTCAACTCGATGTGGTGGCACCACACGTTTCACGCGACCAGGGGGATCCCGGAGATGCTGATCCGCGGTCGGGAACGGGAGTATCTCGACAGCAAGTACCGCGAATGGGTGTTCAACTACGAGGAGACCTTCTCCGAGGATTTCCTCGACGCCTTCGTCGAGGCTTACACCCAGCCAGGCACGCTGTCTGGCGGTTTCGGCTTCTACCGAGCGCTTGACCGGGACGCGACGCAGAACCGGGCCTGGCTCGCTGAAAAGGGCAGGTTCTCTGTGCCGTTGCTGGTCGTGACCGGACGCTACCAAGTGAACGAGTTCCTGCACCGCCAGGTCGCGCCGCATACGGAAGACCTGCACAGCGTGATCATCGACGACGCGCAGCATTTTCTTTCGATCGAAGCTCCGCTGACCTTCACGCGGCTTGTCGAGGATTTCCTGCCCGATGGCGATCTTGACGCTGTCACCGGCGCCGCCGTCGAGTTGGAGGATTGATCCGATGCGACTGAATACGCTCAGCTTGTCGGCGGCCGCGCTTGCGGCCGCCTCCGGGGCCGCTCCAGCTCCTGTCGCAAAAGCGCAGCCGCCGAGCGCGTTGGAGCATGTGGCGGCGTTCGATCACCGTCCAACCGGGGTGGCCGTCGCCGACGATGGCCGGGTCATCGTCTCGCTTCCCTTCTCGTCCTACTCCGACCCTCAGCGCTTCACGATGTCGCTGGCGGCGGTCGCGGCTGATGGAACCGCGACGCCGTATCCAAACGCCGCCTGGAACAGGAGACCGTCGGACCATCCCAACGCAGACCCCCAGACGTTATTTCTGAACCTTCAGAGCCACACGATCGATCGGGCGGACCGGCTTTGGGTCCTCGATCGAGGTCGTCCACAGGGTCGTGCTGCTGTGCCTGGCGGGGCAAAGCTGGTGCAGATCGATCTGAAGCGTGATCGCGTGGTGCGTATCATCGCCTTCGAGGCGCCCTTCGCGGACGGCAACTTCCTGAACGACGTGCGGGTCGACCCTGACCGAGAGTTGGCCTTTGTGACCGACACCGCGAACGGGGGTGTGATCGTCGTCGATCTCAAGACCGGCGCGCAACGTTGGGGCTTACGCGGTGGCGATTGGATGGCGTTCGAGGCGCGGCCGCCCACCGTGCAAGGCGTGACGGTGGCCGAGAACAGGCGGCGCTCCGTGCCGCAAGGGCCGGATGGCCTTGCCCTCAGCCCAGATGGCGAATGGCTCTATCTGAAAGCGCATCCGTGGGTGGCGCCAACGCTGTACCGGGTTCGGGTCGCGGTGTTGGCCGATCCATCGCTTGGCCCACGCGACGTCGAAGCGCGGATCGAGCACGTCGCCAACACGGTCTATTCCGACGGTATCGAGATTGATCAGGCGGGTCGGGTCTACTTCACCGATGTCGAGGCGGAAGCGGTGACGCGTTTGGACCCTGCTGCGCCCAGCGCGGACCTGGAACGGCTGGTGCGCGATCCCAGACTGTCGTGGCCGGATGCGATCGGCTTTGGGCCCTATGGCAATCTGTACGTCAGCGCCGCGCAGTTTCATCGGCTTCCCGTCGCGAACGCCGGTGTCGATCGGAGCGAGCGACCATTGGGCGTGTTCCGCCTCGCCGTCGAGCATCTCGATTGACCGGATTGGGAATCCAACTCAATCTCATCCGCATATCTTGCGATCGAATAGTTGGCGATGCCCGCGATCGTCAACGAGGCGCCAACCAGAAACGCGTTGTCAGACAGGCGGCGGTCGAGCTTAGTCAAAGTGTCCCGCGCCTCTCTTCGAAAGCTCTTCACAACCTCCGGGTGACCGCCCAAGAACTTTAAGTTGGCCCGGGCTCCACCAAAAGCGCGAAGGAGATCCGCGGCCTTGAACGCCAGCCATTCGACTACGCGAAAACGCTCGACCAGCGTGCTTCCGCCCAGCCTGCCGCTTTGATCGGCGAGAAAGCGCAGGATTACGTTCGACTACGTGAGCCCGATCTCGCCATGCTTGAGCCCCGGACGGCCAATGGCTCCGTTGTGGGACCGCGAGCGACGTACCGAGTTCGCCGCGCATCGCGAGGATCGGCATCGCCATCACGAAGTCAGTCATCACTTTAAGATGAGCACAGCCGCGGAAACTGTGAGGGTGAGCCATTTGGTCGGGCTCAAAGTTGGCGGCGGCGTCAGCTCGATATCTGCCATCCTGGCAGGCATGGATGTCTACGGGACAAGCGCTCCATGTGCTGTCACAGCCAGCACGTTTGAACTTTTCTAAAACCAAGGAGTGCGTCGTAGCGCGTAGTTCTACTTCGAAAATGAAATCGTTGGAATCTGCCACGAGTCAGCACTTTCTCGATCTCTTTGATTTGTTTCAGCCCATAAATTATTGATTTTTCTTGAGATATCTGAAGTTTTCACTATGTTACCCACAAGAAGCATGCCGCCTATGGATAATTGAGGGCAATAAAAACCATCCTATGTCGCTGAACATCGTGGCTGGGTGATATGGGCGCCGCCACGTTGTCGCGAATTACTCGTGAAACGGAGGTCATTCGCCATGATTGCGGAAACAATTTCTGTCGACATCTTTATCGCTGCTGCTCTTGCAGCTTTCATCATTCTGCTGGCTCTCAAGGTCGGGCTGTATGCGCCGCCGTCGGCGCGCGCCGATGCCAAAGGCTCTGCCCGCTGGGCGCGGCTCAGTGATCTGAAGCGCGCCGGCCTGCTTGGCGCCAGTGGCCTCATCCTTGGCCGCCACAACAAGGCCAATGGCGGCATGCTGCGCCTTCCAACCGACACCCACTTCCTGACGGTAGCCCCAACCCGCTCCGGCAAGGGCGTCTCAGCCATCATTCCCAACCTGCTGAGCTGGCAGGGCTCTGTACTGGTCATCGACCCTAAAGGTGAGAATGCCGCCGTCACCTCCAGCTATCGCGCCACGCTGGAGCAGGATGTCCAGATCCTGTGATCGTGCCCCGAAACAGTGGACATGGTTAGGCCGCCATGCGCTCCATGTCGGCCGGTGAACGATAACCTATCCCGGAGTGCAGCCGCCGGGAATTGTAGA
>JBCBCG010000155.1:0-10479 GCA_038530925.1 Pseudomonadota bacterium | reverse complement strand
CGACATCGCCGTCGTCCCCAACGTATACTCGCCCCCAGCCCCCAAAAGCTCGAGATCCTCAATCAGAGCGAATTCTTGGGAATCGGGATTAACCCCAAACGTATCCGCAAACGGACCATCCGGATCATGCCGCAAATCAAGCGTCGCTAGCAGCCCTTGCTCCGGCGTATGTCCAATCGGCAGCAACGCCAAGCTGTCACTGTCGCCAATAAACGGCGCTAATTCGCTTGGGTCGAGATACCTCACCCAGTCGGGGTCCGGAAGATAATTGGGATCTGGCTCGACGCCCAAAACCCGCAAGCGTTGGCTGAGCCCATCCTCAGCCGCTGCATTCCCACCGATCGCGAAATAATCGACAAGCCGCTGGCGCAATTCGACGAACGCCACCTCCGGATCGCGCCCCTCCGCGACCAGCGCGTCGAAAAGTTGATGCCCGATGCGTGCCGTCGGCTCGTCGACGCCGAACAAATCCATCAGCGCGCCCGCGGTGACGTCATTAGGCTTCGGCATCTCCGCGGCGAGCCCCTCAACCGCAGACATGCCTCCTTGTTCGAACGCCGTGCGAACACGTGCTTCAGCGGCCTCGAAATCGCCCTCCTGCAAATATGCTGAGGTCCAGGCCATGAAGAGCAACCTGTCGTGAACCGAATTGTCTTGCCCAGTCACAAAATAGCTTGTGAGTGTTTGCGGACCAACGACTTCGTCTATCAGATGTCCTGCGCCGATCCCGGTGCGGTCGACCGATAAGTCTGGATTGACGATGTCGTCGACTTCCACATAAGGGCTTGTCGGCTCGCCCGGCCCTTCATGAAACCCGTCAGTAACACCCGCATCGTAAAGCGCGGCGTTGACGCGCTCGATGATCTTGGCGTTCCCACCGTCGATATTTCCCTTCACTCCCAACGTCATCACTGCTTCATGGGCGTCCTCGATAGACATTCCCTGCGCTCGATAAGTGTCATAAAGATCCTTTAGCGCGCGCGCCGCGCTATCGTCGACTTTGAGCGTGTCCTCGAAGTATTCGGAGGTGACGCTGATGCCCTCGCCTGTGCTTTGATCTGGCAATTTGGGCGCTTGGGTTAACGCGAAGCTCTGAACATGGCTCAGGTTTTCGGGATCCTGCGCCACGAGATGCTGTAGCTGCGTCAAACGCTCTTCCGGCGTCCCCTCCATCGCCATATACGCGGTGTGGAGCAACGCCTCGCGCGCGGCGTCTTTTCCCTCGATGCCCGTTTCAACGCCGAACTCTGAAATCAATGATTGGTTGCCGACGACGCCAGCGTAATCCTGAGCGTCCTGATTCCCGCGATAACGATCCGATCCGTACTGATCCGCTGCGTTGACCGCGGTTACATATTCGCGGTCGCTGACCGGCGCATTGAGGATGTGAAAGGGCAAATCCTGCGCGACTTGCGCGTCGCCGCCTTGGTAATGCGCGCCAAGAGCGCGCTTGGAAGCGAGGACCCATGAAACATCGTGCGGCTCTCCAGCAGCCACATAGCTCTCGTAAAGATCCACCGTGAGCTGGGCCGATTCTGTATTCAGATCGGGATACGCTTCCTGAACCGTTGCGACGTCGACTGGATCATTTGGAGGGGCGACGAGTTTTAGATTTACATTTAGCTCCAGCTCCACGCCCCATTGACCGCCATTGCCGAAGGCTTCCAGACTAAGGCGTGAGGTCTTATCCCAGGCTTCCTCCTTTGTATCTCCGCTCGCTAAGCGCTGCTCGAAAAACGCTTGCGCGGCGTTCCGGCCGCCAGGACCAAATCCATAGGCGACGCCAAAACTCCCGGCGGTGATCGGCCCGCTCGGCACAGGCTGCATCGCCAATTCGACCATGCCCGGCACGCCGCCCTGGCGATACGCCTCCGCCGCCAGTTGCAATCCGTTTTCCTCAGTACCGGCGCCATTGGCTATAATATTCGCCAAGTCATTAAGAACGGGATTATTTGTTCCAGCAACATTCTGAGAGAAAGAGAGACCGTGATCATAACCCTCGTAGCCCGCGCCGTCAGTATCCACAGGCGCATCGCCGTTGCCGATCCCATCGAAATCAGGATTCGTCTCGCGATAGGCTGCGACATTGTCGCGGATCGCCTCCTGGGTCTCCGTTTCCTTGTTCAAGAAGCCCGGAAAAATCAGACCTGTTTGAATGAACGCGTATGCGCCTTCCGGCGTCATTCCTTCTTCGATCGCTTGATCGAACGCTTGCTTCACCGAAACCGCGGTGGACGCGTTCAATCCGAAACGAAGCGATAGATGTTCAACTGTGACATTCTCATCGCCTGGAAAATCTTGGCGCGCCAGCTCGGGCAACTGCGGCGAATGCGACCCCCATCGCTGATGCCTCGCCTGTGGCTCCGCTGTGCCTTCCCAATAGGCGGCGAGAATTTCTTGGCGCGTTGCGCCCCCCCGCTCCGCCAGCCGCGCCAATTGCGCCAAGCCAGGGTCCCACTCGCCATTATACTCGTTAATCACCAAGTCGATCGACCGATCAGGATCGTCCTTGTACACCCAATTGCCATCGGCGTCGCGCTCGATCGCACTCAATCTTTCGAGGTGGTTTCCTTCTTCTAAAATATCTCCTGAGAAATATTCATCTTCAACTCTATTGATCCACCAGTTCTCTTCCGGATCATTGTATGGACCAGCAGGACGGAACAAATTAAGAAAATCCGTCACAAGGCTATCGCCGACGAAAAGCGCGTAATCCTGAAAGGCGCCGACACCTCTTTCGAGAACTTCATTCCAATGCGTGTTACCTTCCGGCGCGACTTGCGGATCATCACGCGATGTATTTGTATCGAACAGACCGCGAAGCGTGTTTAATGGAACATTAACGAGCGCACTGTCAGGGAGATCGATAACTATATCACCATCTTTCCCTAATATGAGCTGTGGCACATCCCCATCTGTCTTAAATATTTTTATTGGAACTTCATAGCTGTGCTTGGTTTCTATTTTGTCTCCATTCGGCAGCGTCCGAGAGCCAGCGGCGACCTTGCGCTCGACGGACGCTTTAATTTCTCCATTTCCATCAAGTGAGAGCTTTACAGTTGCAGGGCCGAATGGTGTAGGAACATCTTTGAACTCCACCTCGGGCTTAACGACGACTTTGATTCCATTATACTCACCATTCAACTCCCCGTCCTCGAGATCTTGAGCAATATCCTCCATGAGCTGCTCACGCGTACGAAAGACTTGGGCAGGATCCGTTATCTTCACTTCAATTTTCATCGCCAGGTTTTCTGGCAACGTCGCGCCAAGCATCTTTCCACCGGCGCCGACACCGATTAGCGCCGCCGCGCCCGCCGCCATTTCTGGCGGCACGCCCATGCTGGTGAGCGCCTCATACGTGCTGCTGCCCGTTGCTAAAGCGGCCTGGAGCGCCGCCAACATTTGCCTCTGACCCGCAGGGTTTTTCATCTTGAAGACAAAAGCTGGCGCTGCGAGTTCGCTTTCCCATTGATTCAATGCATCAACGGTGTTGACGTCCCTCTCGGCCGGGTCTCCGAACGTATTTGGGCTCGTATCAATGAACCCACCGAATACGCCAGGCGTTTGAACCTCAAGCTCGACACCCATTGTCTTCAAGACACCGCCACCCGGCTTCCACGCGACTTTGAACAGCTCCTTGCCGGGCGTGTTTATTTGGATCGCAGTGCTACCTTCGTTTTCAGGGGCTACGAAATTACGGAACCCCTCTACGAATTCGGATTGCGCGCGCTCTACGAGATACTCTTTAGTGCGATCGTTAAGTTCTTGAAGGGGATTGGACGCGCTGGCTAATTGCGTGTCACTCGCCTCACCGCCATCAAGAATGTCGTCGCTCTGCGCACTTGCAATGATCGCACTCGTTCCGAAAATCTCGATGGGAAGCCCATCTTCATTTCGCGCGCCTTGAGTATACGGATCATAGTCAAGAACGTCGTCTGTCCCGCCATTTACAGTATCCAAATCACCCGCGGCGTCAAGAAAGTGTGCGCGAGGCGCGTCAGTGTCGTAAGGAGGAGGTTCGCTGTTTGAAACCCCTTGGTTGCTATAGGTAAGGTCAAGAGCTTGAGCTAATACGGCGTTTGTGGAAGCGCTTTCGTTTGTGGTGCTTTCGCTAGCGCTTGGGACAGTATTGACGCTATTAATCAGGTCGTTCGCCATTGTGTGACCTCAATTTTACCGCCAGACGCGCACATTGATCCCGTTGCTCCGCATCGAGCGAATGGATAAGCGCGTCATTTTCACACTGCAGGACTGTGCTTGAAGCCTGCTTCGGCGACGAACCTTTCGGCCGCATGACCGGTAAATGAACATTTCGTCACGGACCAACCTGAGTCTTCCGCGAGAGATCGCTCTGTTTGGAGACGGCGGCTATCGGCTGACTGGCGCGATCCGACGAAATGAGATCCTAATTTGGGTCAGCCCAGGCTGGAGCCGGCGCGCTTCATCGCATCGGCGGGCCGGAGGCGCCAACTGAGTTCATCAGATCGAACGAAACCAGGCGCCAGATCGACCGGCGGCGGCGCTCTTGATTGTGAAGTCGGAGCGGAGCCTGGCGCGCGTTCGCGGGCGCCGCCAAGACGCCGGGACCAGCGCGTGGTCAGGCTAACGGATCGCAATCCGCCTTTCGACGCCTTGATAAACGCGGTTTCGGTCGGCTCGTTACGGCGGAGACGCCTCGGATACGGGCTCGTAACGGGGAAGTCGGACTTTGGAAGCCGGACTTTGGAAGCTGGACTGTGATCGACGTCGGCTCACTGAAGCGAGGTCGTGAGCGGTGTGCTTTTGGCGGCGTGTCGCGGCATCTAGAAAGATACTTGATCCTGCAGAAGAGACGCTCCGCCAGCTTTCGATAGAGGTCGAAAAGTCTGGCGGACGCTCGGACCGCGCGCCCGGGTTGGCGTCGGCTTGTTACTCGCCGATCCGCCCCAAGTGGCGACGCCGGCGCGGAGCCGATGCGCTTCAAGCGCTGATCGGCGGGCGGTGTGTCGCCCGCGCCGGTCGCGCCGGGCCGCTTTGGTCATCAGCGGCGTCAGGCATCGGCGCCACGGCCGTCAACCGCCCTTCTGGCGCCGATCAGAGCCTTGATTTTAGTGGCTTGCGCGCCTCCGCGAGCCCCCTTGCATCGCGCGTCAGGCTCATCTCCTTCGACGTCGGCGCACGGGCGAGCGTCGCATTCTGACGAAGCTCGGTCGACGCGCCGTCCAGCATCTGAGCGCGGCCGTCGTCTGATGCTGCCGGGTGATTGAGAACGATCCCTCACGCCCGGCCTCGACGGCGGAAGGAGTAATAGCGGCATCAAGTGGGCGCGCGATCAGCTCGGCGGCGCTGTTGCGTCTCGGCCGAACAGGATCGCCTCGCAATTTACCTCGCCATCAGCTCACGCCGGCCCGAGCACGCCGAGCCCGCGCAGATAGACGCCGACAGCGCTCTCCAAGATCTCCTCGGCGCTGAGCGGCGCGGGCCGGCCGCCGAGGATATGGAGCGCCGCCACCCCATGGCTCAGCGTCGCGATATGGAGGGCCGCCATATGCGCAGGCGGCCGGCGCTCCGGCGGCGCGCCGGCGAGCACGGCCGCCACGGCGCGGCCGAGCGCGGCGAAGGCCCGCTCGCCGGCGCGCGACAACTCGGGATCGGCGGAGAAATCGAGCCCGGCCCCGAACATGGTTTGGAACGCGGCGGGCTCCTCGCGCGCGAAGGCGAGATAGGCGCGCCCCTGGGCGTCCAGCGCCTGCAGCGGCGTGAACCGCGGATCGGCGAAGGCGCTCTCAAGCCGCTCGCCAAAGGTGGTGAAGCCTTGCCGCGCGATCTCTCGCAGCAGCGCGTCGCGATCAGCGAAATGGCGGTAGGGCGCGGAGGGGCTGACGCCAGCGGCCCGGGCGGCCTCCGCCACGGTGAAGCCCATAGGCCCTTTCTCGGCGATCAGGCGCCGCGCCGCCTCCACCAAGGCGCGCTTTAGATCGCCGTGGTGATAGCCGCGCTTGCCGCCGCCGCGTCCCTCTGAGCCGATACGGCCGCTCACCAGGCGCGCCGGCGCGCGCCGGCGCCTGCCGCCCCGCGAACGATGCGCGCGCCCCTCTTCGCGCCAGTCTCCTGATAGCCGCTCATCATCCACGCCTTATAACAGCCGCCGCGCCCTCTGCGCCGCTTTCTCGCTTGCTCCGCGATCGCTGGCGAGCGATGAGGCCGGCGAGAGGCGTTCGCCTTTCCCCGTCCAGCCTCTTCGGAGCCGCGCCATGGCCGACCTCATCCTCGATTACTACCTTTGGATCAAAGCCCTCCATGTGATCAGCGCGATCTTCTGGATGGCGGGGCTGCTCTATCTGCCGCGGCTCTTCATCTACCAGATCGAGGCGCCCGTCGGCGGCGAGCTTAGAGACGCGCTCAAGAACTATCAGCGGCTTCTGCTCAAGCGGATCATGAACGCGGCGATGATCGCGACCTGGATCTTCGCCCTATTGATGATCTGGGCCAATCCCGGCGTCTTCAGCGCAGGCTGGATGCACTTGAAGTTTCTCGCGGTTCTGCTGATGACTGGCGCGCATATGTATTTCGCCCGGACGCGGCGCTTACTGGAGACGGACCAACCCGTCGGCTCAAGCCGCAGCTGGCGCTTCCTGAACGAAGCGCCGGCGGCGTTGGCGATCGTCATCGTGCTGATGGCGGTGGCCAAGCCGTTCTAATCCTGCGGATGCGACACGCCAAAGAAGGCGAAAGGGCTTTGCGCGAGCGTCGCGGTCGCGGGAGCCTCCTTCCACGCATGGACGGGCTGGATCACGCTCAACGAGGGCGCCTCATGGCTTGGCCGCGCTCGGGAGGAAGCGATGGCGGCAGGCTTTTGCGCCGACAGTCCCGATCTCTCGCTGACTTGCGACGACATTCGATGCTCCAGTCCGCACGCTGTTTCTGGATGGACGTTCACGGGACATGACCCGGAGGCAAGCCGCGTAAGCTGCGCGGTTTCGGAGAGGGGGAGCTTGGCGAGGACCTTAAGGCGAGGACTTTAAGGCGAGGACCTTATCGAGAGGACCTCGCTCGGTTGGGTCCATGCGAAAGATTATGCGCGGCAGGCCCGAGACGGCTGCCGCTCCAAAACCGGATAGAGCCGCGCGTCAGAGCCGCGGCGCGGCCAAACGACGCGGCGGGCCTCGATGGCCCAGAGCGTCGTTCTCCCCCTCCCAGCGGCGATGCGTCGATCACCGCGCCGCGCTCAGCGCCTCCGCCATCGCGAGCAGCCCCTCATCCGCGCCGCGCGGTCCCATCAGGGAGAGGCCGACCGGGGCGCCGTTGACGAGACCGCTGGGCAGGCTGAGCTGCGGTAGGCCGGCGATCCCGGCCGGGCAGAGCATGGCGAGCGAGCGGGCGCGGATGGCGTCCACGCTCGCCGCCCCGGCATCCCGCTTCGGGGCCGGTGTGGGCGTGGTGGGAAAGACGGCGACGCTTTGATTTTCGGGCGCGAACAGCGCCTCGAGCCGGACGGCCACGCCCTCGCGCGCGGCGCGGGCCTCGGCGATCTCGCTCGCTTGAAGCGCTTCGGCGGCGGCGAACCGCTGTTTCACGCCTGGGCCGAACGCCGGCCGCGCCGCGCGGATCCATGCGCCATGCGCCTCCCAAATCTCCGCAGCTTGCGTGACGCGGAAGATCTCGCGCCAACGCTCCAGCGCCTCGCCCTCCTCTGTCAAACGCAACGGCGCCGCCGGTCCGTAAAGCGCCTCAAGCGCCCTGAGAGACGCCGCGGCGGCGTCGACCACCTCCGGCGCGGCGCCGGCCCAGAGCTCCAGCGGCAGGATCAATCTGACGGAGCCGAGCGTCGGCGCGGCGCCGAAGCCGAGCGCGCGGCCGGCGCGCGCCAGCGTCTCGGCGTCGCGCGCGAACCAGCCCGCCACGTCATAGGAAGGCGCGAGCGGCCGCGCGCCCTCGAGCGAGACGCGCCCATGGGTCGGCCGCAGCCCGAAGAGCCCGCAATAGGCCGCCGGAAGGCGCACCGAACCGCCGGTGTCGCTGCCGAGCCCGATCTCCGCCAGCCCGCCCGCCACCGCCGCCGCGGAGCCCGAGGAGGAGCCCCCTGTCGCCCTGCCGGGCGCGGCGGGATTGATCGGCGCGCCGTAATGCGCGTTGTCGCCCGCCAGGCTGTAGGCGAGCTCATCGAGATGCGTTTTGCCGACAAAGAGCGCGCCGGCGTCGATCAAGGCTTGCGCCGCGGGCGCGGTTTGGCGCGCAGGCGCGCTCTCGCTCGCCCAAGCCGGGCTGCCGAACCCCGTAACGCGCCCGCCGATATCGAAGAGATCCTTCACCGCCAGGCGCATCCCGGCCAGAGGCGCGACGCCCGGCGCGTCGCGTCCCGAGGCTTCGGCGTCCGGCGCGATGCGCTCGATGAAAGCGCCATAAGGATCGAGCGCGCCGCCTTGTTCTTCCCCTTCGCGGATCATGCGCGGCCCTCTCCCGTCTATCGCGGCCGCTTCGGCCGCAGCCCGCCTGGTGTCGTCGCCGCGATACGCCGATCGAAGGCGGCCCGCGAACATGAACGCGATTTCATAATCCTTTCATCGAGGGGTCATCCAGCACCGTTTTTCCGCCGCAGCGCGCGTCCCATCTCAATTTCGTCCCATCACTCGAACCAACTATTCACCAGGAGATGACGGTGCTGAAGACACCTCTTAAGACCGCCGCCAGGCGGCGCGCCCTCCCGAAAACCGCGGCGATCGGGTTGATCGCGGCCACGGCGCTCGCCGCGCCCTTCGCGCTGGAGCTGCGCGGCGCGCATCCGCTCGCGCCCTCCGCCGCCGAGGCGCGCTCGCTCGGCGAGCCGTTCAAATCCTACGCTGATCTTGTCGAAGCGATGCGTCCGGCGGTCGTGACCATCGTCACGCGGCAAGAGCGCGGCGGCCTCGTCACCGCGCAGCCCGAGTTTCCCGACGGGCCCTTCGGCGATCTCTTCCGCCGCTTCTTCGAGGAGCGCGGCATGGGCCGCCCGTCACCGCGCGGGCGCCAGGCGCGCGGGCTCGGCTCAGGCTTTGTGATCGATCCGAACGGGCTGATCATCACCAACAACCACGTGATCGAGCAGGCCTCGAGCATCGCGGTGCAGTTCGATGACGGGACGGAGCTCGAAGCGACGCTGCTCGGCGCCGACGACAAAACCGATGTGGCGGTGCTGAAAGTCGACAGCGACGCGCCGCTGGCCACGGTCTCTTGGGCCGATAGCGACGATGTGCGCGTCGGCGATCCGGCGGTGGCGATCGGCAATCCGTTCGGCTTCGGCGGCACGGTCACCGCCGGCATCGTCTCGGCGCGCGGACGCGACATCAACGCCGGGCCTTATGACGACTTCCTGCAAGTCGACGCCGCCATCAACCGCGGCAATTCCGGCGGGCCGCTGTTCAATGAGTTCGGCGGCGTGATCGGCGTGAACACCGCGATCATCTCGCCGACCGGCGGCAATGTCGGTCTCGGCTTCGCGATCCCCGCGAACCAGGCCCGCGCGGTCGCCGATCAGATCATCGAGAACGGTTTCGTCGAGCGCGGGCTGATCGCGGTTTCGATCCAGCCTGTGACCCAAGAGATCGCCGAAAGCCTCGGCCTCTCCGAAGATGAAGGCGCGCTGGTGGCCAATGTGCGCGAAGGCGGGCCGGCGGATGACGCGGGCGTTCGGGCGGGCGATGTGATCATCGGCTTCGCCGGCGGCGCCGTTCGCGAGATGCGCGATCTGACCCGCGCGGTGGCGGCGACGCCGCCGGGCGCGGAGCGGACGCTTACGGTGTGGCGCCGCGGCGAGGCGATCGAGCTCGAAGTGGTGGTCGGCCGGATGGAGGGCGGCGAGCGCGCCAGCGCGGCGCCGACCATCCGCAGCGCGCCGCAGCCCGAGGTGGTGCTCGACGAGCTCGGCCTGACGCTCGGCGACGGGCGCGGCGGCGACGGCGTGCTGGTGGCCGCGGTGGATCCAAGCTCGGAAGCCGCGGAGAAGGGCCTGCGCCCAGGCGACCGCATCCTGGAGGTGAACCAAGAGGAGGTCGCCTCGCCGCAGGATGTCGCCGACGCGGTCGAGGACGCCCGCGATCAGGACCGGAACGCCGCCCTCTTGATGGTGGAGCGCTCGGCTGCCCACGCTTCGGCCACGGCCGCGTCGTCACCGAACCATCGGCCGACTACATCGCCGCCGTCGGGCGGAATCGCCACGAGATGAATGTCCTGCGCCACGGGCGTCATGGCCGAGCTCAGTTCAGAGAGGCGTAAGCGCGATGTTTCTCAGCGTCGGATAATCGCTTGGCTCGCCCGTTCTGGGCTACGAGAGCCTCGCCGACTACCTTCCACTGCTGGTGTTTCATGGCGTGCTCGACGACCGCGTTGCGCAATAGGGGCAGATCCCCGAACGCGTAGGACACTGTTGCCTTTCCCACCCTGGCTTCTCGGGCGACCACATCACGCTTCACCCCGACAAACCCGTCGCGGACAGCAACCCGCAGAGCAGCGTTAAGCACCTTC
>JBCBCG010000154.1:0-10494 GCA_038530925.1 Pseudomonadota bacterium | reverse complement strand
CGCTGGCGCGCGAGCGCGCCGTTATCGGCGCGGAGGCGATCACTCTTCCGGTGCGTCGATCGGGCCTGCGGGGCCTTCGGAGCGCGCCTCAGGGCCGCGCGCCGGCGCGTCGATCGGGGCCTCATCGCCCCAACCGCGGTCGCCCCAGCCGCGCTCGCCGCGCCAACCGCCGCGCCAGCCGCGGCCGCGTTCGCCGCGCATGTGCTTGCGGGCCAGGCGCATCTCAGCGCGGCTCACCGCGCCGTCCGCGTTGAGATCGAACCGGTCGAGCAAGCGGGAACCAAGGCGCAACTCGGTCTCTTGCAGCACGCCGTCGCCGTTCTCATCGAGCCGGCGGATCCGGCGCTCCGCGCGCCGCTGCATCCGGTGCGTCGCCAGCTCCTGCGCCGTGACGGCGCCGTCGCCGTCGGCGTCCATCGCCGTGAAGCGCGCGGCGCGGGCGGCGGCGATCTCTTCAGCGGTCACCAAGCCGTCGTCATTGGCGTCGAGGCGGTCGAACCGCTCCGCCATGCGCTGCGCGCGCCGCATGCCGCGTTCGCCATGATCGCCGCGCATGCCGTAATGGCGATGCTCATGCTTGCCGTGATGCGCGCCGTAATGGCCGCCATGGCGCGGGCCGTCATGACCGTGATGGGCGACGGCGACGCCGCCGGCGATGAGAGCGGCGATCGCGGCGCCGATGATCAATGGTCGCTTCATAATCTTCTCCAAAGGGTTGAAGGACAAAGCCTTCTTGTTCAGTTCTCAGGCCGCCGGCGGCCTGATCGAGCGGCGCTTCGCTCGTTGTCGACGTCTGATCCTCCAACGAGCGGGTCCTGGCGTTCCGTCGCGGCGCGGGCGGCTTTTTTCGCGTGGCGTCCGATTCGCCCTTGGCCGAAGCGGTTCCGGGGATTAGCCGGAGAGGATGAGGGGTTTGTCGACTTTACGCGCGGGCCGCAGGCCGGGGCGCGCATGAGCGGCGCATCGGGAAGCGGCCCGCCGGGCGGCGACGCTCCGCCGGCGACGGCGCGGCCGGCGGCCAGCTTAGCGGTGCTGCGGATCGGGCCGAGCGGCGCGGCCGAAGCGCTGTTCGGCCAGCGCGGCGGCGGCGCGGCGTTCATGCCCTCCAAAGTGGTGTTTCCGGGCGGGGCGCTGGATCCTGAAGATGCGCGCCTGGCCGAAACGCTGAGCGATCCGTGCGACGCGCGGCTTGAAGCGGCGCCGGATGCGGACGCGCCCACCGGCGCGCCAGCCGCGCCCGCGCCGACGGGAGCAGTGCTGGCGAGGGCCTTGGCGCTGTCCGCGATCCGCGAGACCTTCGAGGAGACGGGCCTCAGGCTGGGGCGGCGCGGCGGCGATGACGGCGCGGCGGCGGCCTTCGCCGCCGCGGGCGAGGATTGGAGCGCGTTCGCCGCCGATGGCGCGCGGCCTTCCTTCGAGGCGCTCGGCTTCTTCTTCCGCGCGATCACGCCGCCCTTTCTGCCGCGCCGGTTCGATGCGCGCCTCTTCGTCGCGTGGGCCGGCGATCTGATGGAGGATGAGGAGGATTTCTCGCGCGCTTCGGGCGAGCTCGCGCCGCTGTTCTGGACGCCGCTGGCCGAAGCCGCGGATCTCGATTTGCCGTTCGTGACGCATCTCGCGGTCGCGGAGCTCGCCTCGATCGTCGCCGAGGCGGGCGCGATCGAGCGCGTCGCCGCCGCCGCGCGGGCGCGCCCGGCGCCGTTCTTCCGCCACGCCGCTGCGCCGGATGGCGATGTGCGCGCTGTGATCGAGCCCCTGTGAGCGCAGCCCATGCGCCTCGCGCTTCGAGGGTGAAGGGATGAGCGTCGCGGGCGTGATCTCGGGGTTGGGCGGGCGCGGGGTGCTTGCGCCGATCCTCTCGATCTCGGTGGTCGGCGTCGCCAGCGCCGGCGGCGTGCCCCTGATCGCGCTGACGCATGAGGAGGCGGGCGTCGGGCCCGGCTGGATCGGCTTCGCCGTCGCTTGCGGCGCGCTTGGCATCATTCTCGGCGCGCAGGCGACGCCGCCCTTGCTGCGCCGCCTCGGCGCGCCGCGGCTGGTGGCGGCCTGCTTGGCGGCGACGGCGCTCGCGCTCCTGAGCTTCAAGGCGATCGAGAGCTTCGCGGCGCGCTGTCTTTTGCAAACAGCGCTGGGCGTCGCCTCGGCGGGTTTGTTCAGCGCGACCGAGTTCTGGATTATGGCCGCGGCGCCGCCGGCGCGGCGCGGGCGCGTCGCCGGCGCTTACGCGCTGTCGCTTTCGGCGGGGTTCGCGGCGGGGCCGGCGGCGCTGCTTCTGACCGGCGTCGGCGGATGGGCGCCGTTCTGGGCGCTGGCGGCGCTTGCGCTGCTGGCGGGCGCGCCGCTGGCGTGGGGGCGGGATCTCGCGCCGCGCGCCGAGGCCGCGGCGCTGGGGCCGAACGCGGCCTCCAGCGCGCTCGCTTATGCGCGCAAGGCGCCGGCGCTGCTTTGGGCGGCGGCGCTGTTCGGCGCGCTCGAGCTCGGCGCGGGCGCGCTTTTGCCGGTGTGGGGGCTGGGCCTCGGCCTGACGGAGCGGGAGGCGGTCAGCCTCGGTCTCGCCTTCGCGCTGGGCGGCTTCATCCTCCAACCGCTGCTTGCTTGGGCCTGCGATCGCGTTCCGGCGCAGGCGATGGTCCGGTTCGCGGGCGCAGGCTGTCTGCTCGGCGCGCTGGCGCTGTTATGGGCCGCCGCCGCCGGGGCGGATCAGAGCGGGCCGGCGCTCACCGGGCTCTTGGCGGTGTTGTTTCTCTGGGGCGGCGTCAGCGCCGGGCTCTACATTGCGGCGTTGGTGGCGATCGGCGGCGAGGCGGGCGCCGGCGGCGCGTCGCTGGCCGCGGGCGCAGCGGCGCTGGTGGCCGGCTATGGGCTTGGCGCGCCGCTCGCCTCCATCGCCGCGCCGATCGCGAGCGGGCCGAGCAGCGCGCCCGGCTTGCCTGCGGCGATCGCGCTTGCAGCCGCGGCGTATCTGCTGCTCGCTTGGCGGGCGGCGCGGCCGGCGGCGCCTTGACCGGCGCGGTCGCCGCGCGTAGGACAGCCTCAGCGCGCGGGCGAGCGATCGGCCGCGCTTTCAGTATTTACGCCCGCCTCACGAGCGCGTTCCGCGCGGCGCCAGGCGCGCACACGCATGAGGACGGAGTATGGCGAAGCCAACCACCATCAAAATCCGCCTGAACTCGACCGCGGACACCGGTTACTTTTATGTGACGAAGAAGAACTCGCGGACGATGACCGAAAAGATGGTCGTTCGGAAGTACGATCCGATCGCAAAGAAGCATGTCGAGTTTAAGGAAGGCAAGATCAAATAGCGTTTTTTGACAGCAGCGCTTTTTGAAACAAAAAAAAGCCCGCGGCGCGCCGCGGGCTTTTCGTTTGCGGCGCCGCCGAAGCGCCGCCGCCAATCAGCTTCGCTACTCCTGGCTGCCCATGAATTGCAGCAGGAACATGAACATGTTGATGAAGTTGATGTAGAGCGACAGCGCGCCCATGATCGCGCCCTTCTCGAGATACGCCTCGCCTTCCGGTCCGGCGGCGGACATCTCAAGATACTCTTGCTTGATGCGCTGCGTGTCATAGGCGGTCAGGCCCGCGAAGATCAGCACGCCAAGCGCCGAGATCGCCATGGAAAGCGCGTCAGAGCCAATGAAGATGTTCGCGATCGACACCACGATGAGACCGATCACACCCATGATCAGGAAGCGGCCCCAGCCCGAGAGATCGGATTTGGTGGTGTAGCCGTAGAGGCTCAGACCGAGGAACGCGACCGACGTCGCGAAGAAGGTCTGCGCGATCGAGCCGAGCGTGAACACGGCGAAGATCCAGGCGATGGAGAGGCCCATCACCGCCGAGAAGGCGTAAAACGCGATGTTCGCCGTCGCTGTGCTCATCTTGTGTATCATCGCCGCGAAGGCGAACACGAAGATCAGCGGCGCGAACATGACCACCCAGCGCATCGCGCCGGTGAAGAAGGTCTGGAGCAGATACGCGTTGTTGCCCACATAGAAGGCCACGACGCCGGTGACGAGCATCGCCACCGCCATCAGCATGTAGACCTTATTCATATAGGCGCGCAGGCCTACGTCGATGTCAGCGCGGACGCCGCCCCGCGCGACGCTGGTCTGATAGTCAGCCATCAGTGATAACCCCATTGATTGCGTGGAACGGAATCTCTCCGCCGCCGTCACATATTGGGCGCCGAAGGTTTGCTTTCAAGAAATGTCCGAGGAAAATCGTCGCGTTCGGCGGCATTTTTCGGGCCGCGAGCGCCACAATTCGCGGCGCTCGCCTGAACAATTGCGAACAGATTGGCGCTGAGGCGGCGCGGGCGAGAACAAACTCACTCCCGCGCCCGTAAAATCCGCGCCGGCCGGGCCGAGAGCGGCCCAAGCGAGAAGAGCGCTCCGGTCAGCAAGGTCGCCGCGACGCCGCCGAGCAGAATCGCCGCCGCGGTGGCGAAGTCGAAGGCGAACGACGCTTGGAAGACGAAGGTGACGACGCCCCAGGCCGCCGCCGCGCCCGCCGCCAGCGCCACCAGCGCCGCGGCGAGCCCGAGCAGGGCGGAACGCAGCGTCATGGCGGAGAGGATCGAGCCGCGCGTCGCCCCGAGCGTCTTCAGGATCGCCGCGTCGTAGATCCGGCGGCGCTGTCCCGCCGCGGTGGCGCCGATCAGCACCGCGAGCCCGGTGATCAGCGTCGCGGACGCGCCGGCCCGCGCCGCCGCGGCGACGTCCAGCAGCACGCTTTCGGCGCGCTCGAGCACTTCTTCCACGCGGATCGCCGTCACCGCCGAGAACTCGGTGGCGATGCGTCTGAGATAGGCGCCGGCCTCCGGCTCCTCGCCATAAAGCGTCGCGATATGCGCATGCGGCGCGCCGCGCAGAACCGAGGGCTCGAACAGCATCAGGAAGTTGATCCCGCCGGTGCGGAACTCGACTTCGCGGAAATTGGCGATGCGCCCGGTGATGTCGCGGCCGAGCACGTTCACCGTGATGCGGTCGCCAAGCGACAGGCCGATGCCGCGCCCCTGCTCCGCGCCGAAGGAGACGAGCGGCTCGCCGCTGTAATCCTCAGCCCACCACTCGCCCGCGAGCACGGTCGTTCCGGGCGGCGGCCGGTCGGCGTAAGTGACGCCGCGATCGCCGGCGAGCACCCATTCGAAGCCTTCGGCGACATTGCCGGCGGCGGTCCAGTCCTCAGCGCTCATATCGTTGATGCGCGTGATGAGGCCGCGCAGCATCGGCGCCGTTTCGACGCGCTCCACGCCCGGCAGCGCTTCGGTGGTCTCCAGAAAACTTGGCAGATCGGCGTTTTGGATGTCGATCACGAAATAGGCCGGCGCTTGCTGCGGCAGCTGGTCGACCACCAGCTTGCGCAGATTGTAATCGACAAGCCCGATCGCCGCGAGCACGGTCAAGCCGAGGCCGAGCGCCAGCACCGCGCCGCGGGTTTCGCCGCCGCCCGCCCCGTCCGGCCCGGCGACGCCGGAGAGCGCGAGGCGGATCGGCAGCCGTCCGCGGCCAAGCGAGGTGCGCGCCAGCCAGCGCGCCAGGCGGCCGACGGCGAAGGAGGCGAGGCTGAGCGCCAGAAGCGCCAGCGCGACGCCGATCACAAAGCCGAGCGACAGCGTCGCGGTTCCGGTGAAGACGATCGCCGCCAGCGTGATGAGAGCCGCGAGCGCCGCCATCGCGACTAAGAAGCTGAGCGGCGGCAAGCGCCGCTCCGGCGCGACGAGATCGCGGAAAAGGCCCGCCGCCCGGATCTCCCGCGCCCGCGCCAGCGGCCAGAGCGCGAAAAGAAACGCCACCATCAGCCCGTAAGCCGCCGCCTCAAGAAGAGGCTCTGGATAGACGCCGAAGCGCGTCGGCGTCGGCAGACGCGCCGCCAGCGTCTCCGCGAGGAGCAGCGGCACGGCGGCGCCGATCGCCAGGCCGAGGCCGACGCCAAGAAGGCTCAGCGCCGTGATTTGAAGAAGATACACCCAAGAGACCATCGCGCCGTCCGCCCCGAGCGTCTTCAGCGTCGCGATCGTCTCTGTTTTGCTCTCGAGATAAGCGCGCACCGAGGCCCCGACGCCGACGCCGCCGACCGCCAGCGCGGCGAGGCCGACGAGGATCAGAAAGGCGCCAAGTTGGCTCAGCACGCGGCCGACGCCCGGCGGTCCCTCGCGATGATCGCGCCACGACCACCCGCTGTCGGGAAACGCGGCTTCAAGCTGCGCGCGTTCGGCCTCAAGGTCGGCGCCGGCGAGCGCGGGGTCGAGTTTGATTTTGTATTCAGTGTCGAACAACGTGCCCGGCTGGGCGAGGCCTGTGGCCTCGACGGCCTCCCGCGAGATCATGAAGCGCGGCCCGAAGGCGCCAAGGCCGCCCACCACCCGGTCCGGTTCGGCCGTGACGGCGGCGTTCAGGCGGAAGGTTTGATCGCCAAGCTCCACCGTATCACCGATCTTGAGCGCGAGGCGCGTGATCAGCGCCGGCTCCGCCACGGCGCCGGGCAGCCCGTCCGCGCCGACGCCGAGCGCCTCGCCAAGCGGGATCGCCGGCTCGAGCGTCACAGCGCCATAGAGCGGATAGGCCGCCTCGACCGCTTTGACCTGGACGATCGCGGCGTCGCCCTCGATCCGCGCCATGCCGCGCGCGTCGATGGTTTCGACCACCTCGCCGAGCTGCGCGAAGGCGGCGCGCTCCTCAGTGGTCGCCAGCCGGTAGGTGAGTTCAATCTCGACATCGCCGCCGAGCAGCTCTCGGCCTTTCGAGGCGAGCCCGGCTTCGATTGCGGCGATCACCGAACCGACGCCGGCCACGCCTGCGACGCCGAGGGCGAGGCAGGCGAGAAACACCCGGAAACTGCGCAGGCCGCCGCGCAGCTCGCGCCGGGCGAAGGCGAAGGCCGTGCTGAGGCGCGCGACAAAGCCAAGCTTCTCGCCGCCGAGACGTCCGCGCGCCCGTGGCCCGCTGGCGACGGCCATTACGCGGCCCCGCGCTGCGGAGCCGGCGCCGGCGCGGCGGCGCTCAGCGCGCTGTCGGCGACGATGCGCCCATCGCCCACGCGGACTTGCCGAGCGCAGCGCGCGGCGAGCTGATCGTCATGCGTCACCAGCACCACCGTCGCGCCCCGCCGCTCCGCGAGCCCAAAGATCAGCGACACGATCGCCTCGCCCGTGGCGCCGTCGAGATTGCCGGTGGGCTCGTCCGCCAGCAGGATTTCGGGCTCGGGCGCGGCGGCGCGGGCGAGCGCCACGCGCTGCTGCTCGCCTCCGGAGAGCTGCGCGGGATAATGATCGAGCCGGGCGCCGAGGCCCACCTGCTCAAGCTCGGCGCGCGCCTTCTCGAACGCGTCGCGGTCGCCGGCGAGCTCCAACGGCGCGGCGACGTTTTCGAGCGCGGTCATGGTCGGGATCAGGTGGAAGGATTGGAAGACGACGCCCATATGATCGCGGCGGAAGCGCGCCAGCGCGTCTTCGTCGAGCGTGGTGAGATCGCGTCCGAGCGCCTGGACGAGGCCGCCGGTGGCGCGTTCGAGACCGCCCATGATCATGAGGAGAGACGATTTGCCGGAGCCCGAAGGACCCACGACGCCCACCGTCTCGCCGCGGCCGATCGTCAGATCGACGCCTTGGAGAATATCGACAAGGCCCGCCTTGCTCTCAAGCGAAAGCCGCGCGTCGCGCAGCTCGATCACCGGCGCTCCTTCAGGATCGACTGACATCGCCATCTCGCCTCTTCATGCTTCGCCCGCCGGCGCCCGGCGCGGATCGCGCGCGCTCTCTTCGCTGATGCGATGTGCGTCCGGCCGGCGCGAGTTCAACCTCTCCGACCGCCTCTCAGGCCGCCGCGTCCGCGCTTCGCGCCTCCTTGGCGCTGCGAAGCGCGTCGCCGCGGCGGCGCTTTTGGCCGCTGGCGCCGCGATCGCGCCCGCCCTCGCCGAGGAAGCGCGAAGCGCTGAGGAGGCGCCCGCGCCGGTGACGATCATCGCCTTCGGCGACAGCCTGATCCAAGGCTATGGCCTTCCCGCGGCGCAGGGCTTCGCGCCGCAGCTTCAGCGCTGGTTGGAGAGCCAAGGCGCCGGCCCGGTGACGGTCGTGAACTCCGGCGTCTCAGGCGAGACCACCGCAGGCGGCTTGGCGCGGCTCGACTGGGCGGTGGGCCCTGACGCCGATGCGGTGATCCTGCAGCTCGGCGGCAATGATGCGCTCCGCGGCAATAATCCGCCGCTCATCGAGACCGTCGCCAATCTCGATGAGATGCTTCGCATTCTGACGAAGGACAAAAAGCTGCCGGTGCTTTTGGCGGGCATGCGCGCGCCGGGCAATTGGGGCTCGGCCTACAAAGAGACCTTCGACGGCATGTATCCGCGCCTGGCGCAAAAGCATGGCGCGCGGCTCTACCCGTTTTTCCTCGCCGGCCTCGCCGACGGTCTCGACGGCGCTTCGCTCGATCAGAGCCTGTTCTTGCCCAACGACTTTCATCCCTCCGCCAAGGGCGTCGCTCGGATCGTCGAGGGCATCGGCCCGCAAGTCTTGGCGCTGGTGGTCGAGGCGCGGGCGCGCAAGGCGGCGCCGCGAAGCTGAGCCGCGAGGATCCGGCGCGGCTTAGCTTAGAAGCACCGGATCGGCGCTGAGCGTCGCCAAGCTTTCGCCGAGGCGCTCGGCTTCGGGCGAGGCGATCGATTTGACGCAATCGCGGCCGCTGGTTTTCGCATCGTAGAGCGCCACATCCGCGCGGCGCATCAGGCTATGCGCGCTCTCGCCTAACTCAAGCGCCGCGACGCCGGCGCTGATGGTCACGCTGAGCGGGCCGGCGTCCGTGTGGAACGCGTCCCGCGCCACAGCGGAGCGGATGCGGTCCGCGGCGCTGACGCCCTCCTTCAAGCTGACATCCGGCATGGCGACGAGAAACTCCTCGCCGCCATAGCGCGCGACGAGATCGGCGCTGCGGTTCTCGCGCTGCAAGCGTCTGGCGAACTCCACAAGCACTTGGTCGCCTGCGGCGTGACCATGCTGGTCGTTCACTTTCTTGAAATGGTCGATGTCCATGAGGATCAACGCCATCCGCCCGCCGCCGCGTTCGCGCTCTGAGACTTGGCGCGTGAGATGATGATCGGCGTAGCGCCGATTATAGAGGCCGGTGAGCGAATCCGTCATCGCCATGCGCAAGCCGGATTGCAGCGTCTGGCGCAGCCGGTCGGCGAAGGCTTTGCGCCGCAGCTGAGCGCGCACGCGCGCCGCCATCTCCGTCTCATCGATCGGCCGCATCAGATAATCATCGACGCCGAGATCGAGCCCTTCGGCCGCGCGTTCGAAATCCTCGTGATCGACGATCAGCAGCAGGCTGGATTGGCGCGTCGCCTGTTGCGACCGGAGCTGCGAGCAGAGCCGCAGGCCGTCGAACTCGCCGATCGCGCTGGAGACGAGATAGGCGTCGGCTGGAGCGCGATGCGATTGCGTCAGCGCTTCTTCAGCGGTGGCGGCGACCTCGGCGCGCGCGCCAAGGCGCGCTTGGAGCGCATCGGCGACAGCCTCGGCCCGCGCGACGCGCCCATCCACCATGAGGATGGTCTTGTCCTCGAAGCTTTGCTGCTGCTCGGCCACGCCGGTCGAGACGCCGAACTCGCGGAACGTCTCATCCCGCATGTTCAGCTCGTCGATCATCATCTTCACGCGGAGCGAGCTGCGCACCCGCGCGAACAGCGCGAGATCATGCGGCGGCTTGGTCAGAAAATCATCGGCGCCCGCTTCGAGACCCGCGACGCGGTCGCGCGCCTGGTCGAGCGCCGTGACCATCACGACGGGGATGCTGGCCAGAGCCGGATCGGCCTTCAGCCGGCGGCAGCATTCAAAGCCGTCCATGCCGGGCATCATCACATCGAGCAAAATGAGATCCGGCTGCTCGGCCCTGGCCACCTGCAGCGCCTCGGCGCCGGACTGCGCCGTGACCACCGAGTAGTAGGCGGCCTCGAGGCGAGCCTCGAGCACGCGCACATTCGCAGGGATGTCATCGACGACGAGAATCTTCGCTGACACGGCGGCCTCTCACGCAGTTCCACAGCGCAAAGCTTAGCCGACAAATCCTTCGGAAAGGTGATGCTGGATCGTAGAGAGGAAGTCGGCGATCGCGATTGGCTTGGCGATATACGCCTCGCAGCCGCCATCGCGGATCCGCTCTTCATCGCCTTTCATCGCGTAGGCGGTCACCGCGATGATGGGAATGTCGCGCAGCTGCTCGTCTTCTTTAATCCATTTGGCGACTTCTAGCCCGGAGACCTCTGGCAGCTGAATGTCCATAAGGATCAGATCCGGCGCTTCGGCGCGCGCCGTGTCCAGCGCGCTCATCCCATCGGCGCATTGCAGCGTTCGAAAGCCGTTCGCGCTCAGCAGGTCGTTGAAGAGCTTCATGTTGAGCTCATCGTCTTCAACGATCAGGATCGTGTGGCTCATGGGAGCGGCTCTCTCTCGACCAACGCGGCCGCGCCGCGAGGTCGAGCGCGGACGGCTCTGGGCAG
>JBCBCG010000153.1:0-10761 GCA_038530925.1 Pseudomonadota bacterium | reverse complement strand
GGCGACCATCGCCGCGGCCGGGCAGCGGAAGCTGGTGGAGGGCTGCGGCCCGATGCCGGACGGGTTCTCGCAGGTTCCGTTCGGGGATCATGAAGCGCTGGAGGCGGCCATCGGGCCGGAGACGGCGGCGATCCTGATCGAGCCGGTGCAGGGCGAAGGCGGCGTGCGGCCGGTGCCGCCGCAATGCCTTAAGGGGCTGCGTGATCTATGCGATCATCACGGCGTCTTGCTGATCTTCGACGAGGTGCAATGCGGCATGGGCCGCACCGGGCGGCTTTTCGCGCATGAATGGGCGGGCGTGGAGCCGGATCTGATGGCGGTGGCCAAAGGCATCGGCGGCGGCTTTCCGCTCGGCGCTTGTCTGGCGACGGAGCATGCCGCCAGCGGCATGACCGTCGGCAGCCATGGCTCGACTTACGGCGGCAATCCGCTGGCGATGGCGGTGGGCGCCGCGGTGATCGAGGAGATGACGGCGCCGGAGTTTCTCGAGGGGGTGCGGCGCAAGGCGGGGCTCTTGCGGCAAAAGCTCGAGGGGCTGGTCGCCGCCCATGGCGAAGTGTTCGAGTTTGTGCGGGGGGATGGGTTGATGCTCGGGCTGAAATGCAAACCGGCCAACACGGAAGTGCTCGCCGCGGCGCGGGAGGAGCGGCTCCTGACCGCGACGGCTGGCGAGAATATTCTGCGATTGCTGCCGCCTCTGATCTTATCTGACGCCGAGATCGAGGCGGGCGTGAAGGCGCTTGATCGCGCGGCGGCCGCCGTGGCGCGCGCGCACGCCGCCGCGGAGCCCGCCTGAGGCCGCCGTCGCGGCGGCTCTCGCGCCGCCACTTTCACGAACGCCCGATATGAGGAGCGCTCATGAACGCTTTCGACGTATCCGCCGGAGATAACGGCGCACAGGCGGCGACGCCCGCCGCGCCCTCCTCTGGGCGGCATTTCCTGGAGCTCGACGCGATCCCGGCGACGGATTTGCGCCGCATCGTCGATGAGGCGCGCCGGCGCAAGGAGGCGCGCGCCGGCCTGTCGAAGGGCGCGCCTGATGATGACGCGCCGCTCCGCGGCCGGGTCTTGGCGATGGTGTTCGAGAAGCCTTCGACGCGTACGCGCGTCTCGTTCGACATGGCGATGCGTCAGCTCGGCGGCGAGGCGATCGTGCTCAATAGCGGCGATCTGCAACTCGGCCGCGGCGAGACGGTGGCGGACACGGCGCGCGTTTTGTCCGGCTATGTCGACGGCGTGATGCTGCGCACCTTCGATCCGGCGACGCTGCTGGAGATGGCGCGCCACGCCAGCGTGCCGGTGGTCAATGGGCTGACGGATCGCTCGCATCCTTGCCAAATCCTCTCGGACATTCTGACCTTTGAGGAGTTGCGCGGGCCGATCGCGGGCAAGAAGCTCGCTTGGACCGGCGATGGGAATAACGTGGCTGCGACGTTTGTGCAGGCGGCGGCGCCCTTCGGCTTCGATCTGGCGATCGGGTGTCCGGAAAGCCTGCAGCCCGATCCGGCGATGGTGGCGGCGGCGCGGGCCGCCGGCGCGGCGGTGAGCATCCATCACGACGCGGCCGCCGCGGCGGCGGACGCGGATGCGGTGATCACCGACACTTGGCTGTCGATGAACGATCCCGATGATGTGCGCCAAGGGCGGCATAACCTGCTTCGTTCGTTCCAAGTGGATGATGCGGTGATGGGCGCGGCCAAAGCGGAGGCGGTGTTCCTGCATTGCTTGCCGGCGCATCGCGGCGAGGAGGCGACGGCCTCGGTGATGGACGGGCCGCAATCGGCGATCTTTCAAGAGGCGGAGAACCGGCTACATGCGCAAAAGGCCATTCTGCTCTGGTGTTTCGGGATGCTCTGACCACGCTCCGCCGAGGCTGGCGGCGTGAGCGGCGGCGCGGAGGCTGATGCGCGCGCTGGCGGCGTCGCGACGGGACCGGCCGCGGGCGATGACGCGGTGCTGCCGTTCCATCTTGATCGGCTCGATATGCGCGGCCGTGTGGTGCGGCTGGATGCGACGCTGGACCGGATTTTAAGCCAGCACGCCTATCCGCCGAGCGTCGGCGCGCTGGTGGCAGAAGCGGCGCTGCTCACAGCCTTGATCGGCCAGGCGATGAAGCTGCGTGGGCGCTTCTCGATCCAAGCGCGGGCGGAAGACGCCGCCGCGCCTGTGGCGCTGGTGGCGACGGATTACTTCGCGCCGCGCGCGGAGGGCGAGGTCGGACGGCTGCGCGCCTACGCCCATTTCTCCGCCGAAAGAACGCCGCAGACCTCGCCTGACCCGGCCTCTCTGATCGGAACCGGCTTCTTCGCCATGATCATCGATCAAGGTCCGCATATGGAGCCTTATAAGGGCGTCACGCCGTTGATCGAGGGCGGGCTCGCCGCCTCGGCGGAGACGTATTTCGCGCAGTCCGAACAGGTGGCGACCCGGTTTCAGCTCGCTGTGGGCCAGGAGGAGAGCCCGGGCGGCGGCGAGGCGGCCTGGCGCGGCGGCGGGGTGATGCTGCAGCATCTGGCGCGGGTCGGAGAGCATGTGGACGAAGCCTCCGCCCGCGGCGTCTCGGGGCGCGAGGCGGCGGAGCAAGGCGCGCAGCGCTTGATGCGCGCCGAAGACGTCGCCGCGCTCGACGGCTCGGAGGACGCCTGGCGCAGCGCGGTGATGAAGCTCGATACTGTGGAGATGATGGAGCTGATCGGGCCGCATGTGAGCCCCGAGCGGCTGCTGCTGCGCTTATTCCACGAGGACGAGCCGCGGGTCTTCCCAGCCCAGCCGGTCGCCTTCGGCTGCACCTGCTCAGCGGCGAAAGTGGAGACGCTGCTGAAGAGCTATCCGGTCGGGGAGATCGCGGACATGGCCGAGGACGGCGTGATCCGCGCCGATTGCCAGTTCTGCGGCGCGCGCTACGAGTTTCCACTGGAGACGCTGGGAGACTGACGCGAACGCGCGGGGAGGGGGGGAACGCCGCCGACGGCCATCGAGGCCGTCAGCGGCGTTGGGGCGCCCAGGAGCGCCGCGCTGCGCCGGGTCGACGACCGGGGCGGCTCAGCTCACCAACGGGAACGGCCAGGGGCGTCGATCCGGGGCCGGCGCGGCGTCACAAGCTCTCCGCCAGCAGGTGCAGGCCGGCTTGCAGGCGGCGGAAGCTGGGCGCGGCGGCGTTAGAGGCGGTCTCGCGCGCGCTGAAACGCACCGCCACCACGCCTTTGGCGCGGTTGATGTAGAGCGTCTGACCGAAGATCCCGCGCGCGCCGAACACTGCGCGCTCGGGGTCCTGGATCCACCAAAGACCGCGATAGGCGGCGATCGCCGGGTCATGCGCTTCGCTCTCAGGATCGGCGTAGACGCTGGCGCGCGCCGCGGCGCGATCGGCCGCGCTGGCGCTTGGGACGGCGCGGGCCCAAGCCTCGGGGAAGATCTGGGTGTCTCCCAGACGTCCGTTCTGCGCCACCGCAAGGCCGAAGCGCGCGAAATCGCGGAGCGTGGTGTTGAAGCCGCCCGTCGCGATCGGCGTGAAGGCGACGTCCGTCAAAAAGAACGCGTCATGCTCCGCGCCGATCCGCGCCCAGATCCGCTCGCGCACCACCTCATGGAGCGGCGCGCCTTCGACGCGGGCGATGATCCAGCCGATCACATCCACATTCGGCGACTGGTAGGTGAAGACCGTTCCTGGCGGCGTGTCTGGATCAGCCGTGAATCGCGGCAGCAGTTCGAGCACGCCGCGCGGCGTTTCGCTTTCTTGAGGGTCGAGCGCCATCAAATCGAAGGCGGGCGTCAAGCCGAGGCGGCGGAAGTACTCGAGGTGAACGCTGCCCGGCGCGAGATTCGCATAGTCTTCTGAGAATTCGAGCGCCGTCGTCATGTTCAGAAGCTGCCGCAGCGTGCGGTCGGCGAAGCCGCTTTCGGCCATCTCCGGCAGATACTCCGCGACGGTTTTGCCGAGATCGAGCGCGCCTTCCTCGACGAGGATCCCGACGAGCATGCCGATCATCGACTTGGTGACCGACGCCCAGAGATGATGGTGATGCGGTTTGAACGCGCCGAAATAGCGCTCATAAATCACCGCGCCATCCTTGAGGATGAGAACGCCGTCGACCCGCTCGGCGCGTATGGCGTCAAGGAGCGGGCCGGTCTCGCCGTTATGCTCGAAGCGAAAGCCTTCGATCGCGGCGGGATCGGCCGGCGCCTCCGGCATGGGATGGACCGGGCCGCCGCGCGCCACCATCAGCGCTGGGTTCACGCTGGTGTTGCGGAAGCCCCAGGCGTTGAAAGGCGGCCGCGCCCAGTTCATCAGTGTGACTTGATCGTCTTTGGCGGCGGGAACGCTGCGCATGGCGGTTGGGATCTCCGTTTCATCCCGCGGCTCGGCCGCATGGGCGGCGCTGAGCGCGCCGAGGGCGAGCGCGACGCTTGTCGCAATGGCGGCTCCGGCGCGTCGCGCGCCGTGATTTGGCTTGAGCAAAAGGATGTCCTCCGGACGTTTTTCGCTTGGAGTATCAGGCGGCGCGCGTCAGAGCGATCGCGCCGTGCATCAGCGAAGGGAGCCGCGCGCGAGGAAAGCCGGGCGGCGTGACCGATAAGGGCGTTACATCCTCCGCGCCTGCGCTATCTCGGCGCGAGGAGCGGCGGAACCCTGTCCCCTGATCTCCAGACGTTTCGGGCGCGGCGAACTTAGGATGATCGCATGACGGCTTTCTCTTCCTTACGCGATTTCATCGCGGCGCTCGAGGCGGCGGGTGATCTCGTGCGCATCTCCGAGCGCGTCTCAACGGATCGGGAGATCACCGAGATCCATCGGCGCACGCTGGAGGCGGGCGGGCCGGCGCTGTTGTTCGAGAACGTCGTGAAAGAGGATGGGACGCCGGCGGCGATGCCGGTGCTCGTCAATCTTTTCGGGACGGTGGAGCGGGTCGCGCGGGGCGTGACGCTGGACGGCAAAGAGCGGCGCACGGCGATGGATCTGCGCGAGGTCGGAGAGTTGCTCGCCTTTCTGCGCCAGCCCGAGCCGCCAGGCGGGCTGAAGGAGGCGCTCGGCCTTGTGCCGCTGGCCAAGACGGTGCTGCAGATGCGGCCAAAGGGCTATGGCGGGGTGCAGGGCGCGGTGTTCGGCGGCGCGGCGCCGGCGCAAGAGGTCGTGCTGAAAGGCGAGGAGGTCGATCTCGATCGTTTGCCGATCCAAACCTGCTGGCCGGATGAAGCCGCGCCGCTGATCACCTGGCCGTTGATCGTCACGCGCGGCCCGTCCGGCCGGAAGGAGGACGGCTATAATCTCGGCATCTACCGCATGCAGAAACTCAGCAAAAATAAGTTAATCATGCGCTGGTTGAAGCATCGCGGCGGCGCCCAACAGCATCGGCGTTGGGCGGCGGAGAAAAGCGAGCCCTTGCCCGCCGCGGCGGTGATCGGCGCGGATCCTGGCACGACGTTGGCCGCGGTGACGCCGGTGCCGGATAATTTCTCCGAGTACCATTTCGCCGGGATTTTGCGCGGTCGGCCGGCGGAGCTGATCGATTGCCTCACCCAGCCGATCAAGGTTCCGGCGACGGCGGAGATCGTCCTCGAAGGCGAAGTGAGTCTCGATCATTACGAGGATGAAGGCCCTTACGGCGATCACACGGGCTATTACAATTCAGTGGAGCCTTTCCCGGTCTTCACGGTCACGGCGATGACCATGCGCCGCGATCCGATCTATCTCTCCACCTACACCGGCCGCCCGCCAGATGAGCCGAGCGTGCTGGGCGAGGCGCTCAACGAGGTGTTCATCCCTCTCTTGCAGCAGCAGTTCCCGGAGATCGTCGATTTCTGGCTGCCGCCGGAGGGATGCTCTTACCGCATCGCGGTGATCTCGATGCGAAAGGCGTATGCCGGCCATGCGCGGCGCGTGATGATGGGCGCTTGGAGCTATCTTCGGCAGTTCATGTACACCAAATGGGTGATCGTCGTGGACGCCGATGTGAACGCGCGGGACTGGAAGGATGTGTGGTGGGCGGTGACCACCAAGATGGATCCGGCGCGCGACATCATGATGGTGGAGAACACGCCGATCGATTACTTGGATTTCGCCTCGCCAATCGCCGGGCTTGGCTCCAAGATCGGGCTGGACGCGACCGACAAGCTTCCTGGAGAGACCGATCGGGAATGGGGCAAGGTGCTCGACATGGACGCCGAGACGAAGACAAAGGTCGATGCGATGTGGGATCGGCTGGGGATCGCGCTGGGCGCGGCGACATAAGCCGCGATCAGCCGATTGCTTTGCGCAGCCTCTCCTCGAACGCTTTCAACTGGTCTTTGTTCTCACAATACTCTGGCGCGTCGCCAAAGCGCTCTTCGGCCAAAAGCCGCTTGCAGGCCTCGGTATCCTTGCACTCGGCGCAGCGGTCGAGGCATTCGCGATAGAGCCGCGGCGTCATCACGCCTTGGCGGAAGCCTTCGGCGACGTCGCCGCCTGTGCGTTCGGCCATCGCGTTCACCAGCTCAGCGCGATCTTCGTTGGTCTTTTCCATGGCGGTCAGCCCTTCCCGTGGCCGCCGAGCGTTCGGCGAGGCGCGGCATCCTGTCTCTATCGCCCGGGCTCTAGCCTTGATCCCGGTCAATAATCAGGGCGAAATCGGCATGATCGAGCTCGCAAAACATCTGAAGCGGCGCATCTGAAGCGGCGCATCGGGAGGCGCGCATGAGCGGCGATGGGGCGTGGGCGGCGAAGTGGGATGCGCGCTACCGGGCGGCGCCGGCGGAGGGGCTGTTCGGCGGCGCGCCGAACGCGTATCTTCGCGCGGTCGCGGAGCGGCCGGAGCTGAAGCTGAGGTCGGCGCTGTTTCTGGCCGATGGCGATGGGCGCAACAGCCGCTGGCTGGCGGCGCGCGGCGTCGCTTGCGCGGCGGTCGATCTCTCCGCGGAGGCGACGCGCCGGGCCGCGGCGTCGGATGCGGCCGCGGGCGTCTCGGTGGAGCGGATCTGCGCCGATCTGGAACGCTGGACGCCGCCGGCCGAGCGATGGGACGCCGCCTTCCTGATTTATCTGCAAGGGCCGCCGGCGCTGCGCGCGGCGGCGATGGACGCGGCTTGGCGCGGGCTGGCGCCGGGCGGCTGGTTCGGGTTGGAGGCTTTTGCCGTGCAGGCCTTCGCTGCGGAAGCCGTCGCTGCGGAAGACTTCGCTGAGGAAGCCTTCGCTGAGGACGCCTTGGCGGTGGAGGCTGTCGCTGGGCCGCGGGCGGCGGACGCTGATCGGCTCGGCCCGGAGGCGGCGGCGCGATATCGCTGCGACGAGGTGATCGCCGCGCTGCCGGGCGCCGAGATCATCGAGGCGATGACGGGGCTGGTGCGTCTCGATGAAGGGCCGCGGCATCAAGGGCTTGCAGCAGCGCTCCGCATCTTGGCGCGCAAGCCCGCGAAGGGGCGAGCCGCGCCGCCCCAATGAAAAGCCCCGCCGCGGCGCGCGGCGGGGCTTTTCGCAAGCATCGTCTCTGCGGCGTCCGGTTCAGCCGATCAAGCCGTCATCATCGTCGCCGACATCGCGGCGGTTGCCGTCATCCGCTCCCACGGCGGCCAACGCGCGGAGCAGCGCTTCCTCGGACAGATCCTCCGGCCCAGGCGCGCTGCTTTCGCCGGCGAGTTCGGCCATCCGATCCTCTTCCGGCTCATCAACCTCGATATGACGCTGATAGCTCTCGATGGCGTCTTCGCGCAGACCGTCGATCGAGAGTTTCCGGTCCGCGATCTCGCGCAGCGCGACCACCGGGTTCTTGTCCCGCTCGCGCTCCACCAGCGGCTCTGATCCTGAAGAGATCACCCGCGCCCGATGCGCTGCGAGCATCACCAGCTCGAAGCGGTTCTGGACCTTGTCGATGCAGTCTTCAACGGTGACGCGCGCCATTCAGATCTCCTGATGAAAGTCAAGGCCGCTTGATACGGGATCGTCATGGTTTTTACAAGCGCGCGTCACGCCAATCTGACGCCGGCGCGCATCGCTTCGGGCAAGTCCGACAGCATCGCCGCCGCGGTCAGCCCAAGCAGAGGATGCCGCCACGCCGGCGCGACCTCCATCAACGGATCGAGCACGAAGGCGCGGCGATGCAATCTTGGATGCGGCAGCAGGAGGCCGGTCGGCGCGTCGGCGAGGCAGGCCGCGTCGCTCTTCGCCATCCAGTCGCGCACCGCCGCCTCGTCCGGCGCGACATGATCGCCGAGCGCGAGGAGATCGAGATCGACGCCGCGCGGACGCCAGCGCCGCTGGTCGCGCAACCTCCGCGGGCGCCCGAGCGCTTCTTCCACGTCATGGAGCCGATCGAGCAGCGCCGAAGCGGAGAGCGTCGTCTCGATAAGCGCGACGCCGTTGATGAAATCCGGCCCGGCGCCAGGCGGCTCCGCTCGCGTGCTGCGCCAGGCGCTGCGCCGCAGCACCTGCAGATCCTCGGCGCGGAGCCGATCGAGCGCGGTTTCGAGCGTGATTTGCGGCCCGCCGACCGGCGAAGCGGTGTTCGCGCCGAGCGCGATCAGCGCCGCCGCGGCGGTCTCGTTTCGTGTTGCGACCAAATTTGGCACGGCGTCGCCTCAGCCCTATATCCCATTGCACCGTCGGCTCGGCGCTGTTACCGACACGGTTTGCGTTTTAGGAGGTCTTCTTGTTCTACCGTGATGAGCGTCTTGCTCTCTTCATTGATGGTTCGAACCTGTATGCGGCTGCCAAAACACTTGGTTTCGACATTGATTATAAGAAACTAAGAGCGGAGTTCGCGCAGCGTGGCAAGCTTGTTCGCGCCTTTTATTACACGGCGCTGGTTGAGGATCAGGAATATTCACCAATTCGTCCTTTGGTGGATTGGTTGGACTATAACGGCTTCTCTATGGTCACAAAGCCTGCGAAAGAATACACTGATCAAACCGGTCGGCGGAAGGTCAAAGGCAACATGGACCTCGAGCTGGCGATCGACGCCATGGAATTGGCGCCAAGCGTCGACCACATCGTCCTCTTTTCGGGCGATGGCGATTTTCGCGTCCTGGTTGAGGCGGTTCAGCGGCGCGGCGTGCGCGTGTCGGTGGTCTCGACGATCCGCACTCAGCCGCCGATGATCGCGGACGACTTGCGTCGTCAGGCGGATAATTTCATCGATCTCGAGGATCTGCGCTCGATCATCGGGCGCGAGCCGAGGCAGCGCGACGATAACGGGCGCGGCGGCATGGGCGACATGGATGACGACGACTACGACGACGCCTGAGCCTGAGAAAAGCTGCGCGCTGTGTCCGCGGCTCGCCGCGTATCGCGAGACGAACCGCGTCGCGCAACCGGGCTGGTTCAATGGGCCGGCGCCGTCTTTCGGGCCTGAGGACGCGTCTTTGCTGGTCGTCGGGCTCGCGCCAGGCCTCTCCGGCGCCAACCGCACGGGCCGGCCCTTCACGGGCGATTACGCCGGCGATCTTCTTTACGCGACGCTTGCGAAGTTCGGCTTCAGCCGCGGCGTCTACGATGCGCGCCCCGATGACGGGCTGGCGCTGATCGACGCGATGATCACCAACGCCGTGCGCTGCGCGCCGCCGCAGAACAAGCCGACCGGGGCTGAGATCACGAGCTGCCGCCCCTTTCTCGCGGCGCGAATCGCAGCGCTGCCGCGGCTGCGCGCGGTGCTCTGCCTTGGCAAAATCGCGCATGACAGCGTTCTGAAAGCGCTCGGCCGAAAGCTCTCGGCGCATCCTTTCGCCCATGGCGCGCGGCATGACGCGGCGTCGCAGGCCGGCGCGCTCGCGCTGTTCGACAGCTATCACTGCTCGCGATACAACACGCAGACGCGTCGCTTGACGACCGAGATGTTCGAGAGCGTGTTCGCCGCCATCCGCGCTGAGTTGGATCACGCGCCGCGATAGCGCAGCGGGACAGCGCAGAAGAGGGGGGCGCCCATGGCGCGGGACGAAGGCGCGCCGGAGCGGCGGGCGATCACTCTGAAACTGGCGGCGCCGCGGGGTTTTTGCGCAGGCGTGGACCGCGCGATCAAGATCGTGGAGATGGCGCTCGCGAAATGGGGCGCGCCGGTCTATGTGCGGCACGAGATTGTGCATAACGCCCATGTGGTCGACGGTTTGCGGGCCAAGGGCGCGGTGTTCGTCGAAGAACTCGATGAATGTCCGGACGATCGGCCGGTGATCTTCTCCGCCCATGGCGTGCCTAAATCGGTTCCCGCCGAAGCTGAGCGGCGCCAGCTTTTGTTCGTCGACGCGACCTGCCCGCTGGTCTCGAAGGTGCATATCGAGGCGGCGCGCCATCACGAGCGCGGCCTGCAAATGGTGATGATCGGCCATGACGGCCATCCCGAGACCATCGGCACCATGGGCCAATTGCCCGAAGGCGAAGTGCTGCTGGTCGAGACGGTGGAGGATGTGGCGCGCCTCGCGCCGCGGGATCCCGAACGCCTCGCCTACATCACGCAGACGACGCTGAGCGTCGACGACACCGCGGAGATCGTCGCGGCGCTGACGGCGCGGTTTCCGAGCATCGTCGGGCCGCATAAGGAAGACATTTGCTACGCGACCACGAACCGGCAGGCCTCCGTGAAGGCGATCGCGCCTGAAATCGACGTGCTGCTGGTGATCGGTGCGCCGAACTCCTCGAACTCCAAGCGTCTGGTCGAGGTCGGCGCCCGAGCCGGCTGCGCGACCTCGGTGCTGATCCGCGGGCCGGAAGAGATCGACTGGAACTGGTTCGCCGCCGCGCGCTCGGTCGGCGTAACCAGTTCCAGTCGATCTCTTCCGGCCCGCGGATCAGCACCGAGGTCG
>JBCBCG010000152.1:0-10812 GCA_038530925.1 Pseudomonadota bacterium | reverse complement strand
CGATGTGGAACGAGCACTGCTCTTACAAATCCTCCAAGCGCTGGCTGCGCACGCTGCCGACCGAGGGGCCGCAGGTGATCCAAGGCCCGGGCGAGAACGCCGGCGTCGTCGATATCGGCGATGGGCAGGCGGTGGTCTTCAAGATGGAGAGCCATAACCATCCTTCTTTCATCGAGCCCTATCAGGGGGCGGCGACGGGGGTGGGCGGCATTTTGCGCGACGTCTTCACCATGGGCGCGCGGCCGATCGCGGCGATGAACGCGCTTTCCTTCGGCGATCCGGCGCTGGCGAAGACGAAAAGCCTGCTGCGCGGCGCGGTGGCGGGCATCGGGGGGTATGGCAACGCCTTCGGCGTGCCGACCGTCGGCGGCGAGACGCGGTTTCATCCAGGATATAACGGCAATTGCCTGGTGAACGCCTTCGCCGCGGGTCTCGCGGAGGCGGACAAGATCTTCTACGCCGCCGCCGCGGGCGTTGGGCGGCCGATCGTCTATCTCGGCGCCAAGACGGGCCGCGACGGGGTGGGCGGCGCGACCATGGCTTCGGCGAGCTTCGAGGAGGACGCCGAAGAGAAACGGCCGACAGTGCAGGTCGGCGATCCTTTCAAGGAGAAATGCCTGCTCGAGGCGTGTCTTGAACTCATGGCGACGGGCGCGGTGGTGTCGATCCAGGATATGGGCGCCGCCGGTCTCACCTGCTCGGCGGTGGAGATGGGCGATAAGGGCGATCTCGGCGTGCGCCTGCATCTCGATGCGGTGCCGACGCGCGAGGCGGGCATGACGAGCTATGAGATGCTGCTCTCGGAAAGCCAGGAGCGGATGCTGATGGTTCTGCATCCGGAGAAAGAGCCGATCGCCCGCGCGATATTCGAGAAATGGGATCTCGACTTCGCCATCGTCGGCGAGACCATCGCCGAGGACCGCTTCGAGGTGTGGCTGAACGGCTTTCGCGAGGTGGATCTGCCGCTGAAGGCGCTCTCGGGCGCGGCGCCGGAATACGACCGGCCCTGGATCGAGACGCCGCCGGCGCTTCCCGCAGGGCCGGCGCCGCGGATGAAGTCGCCAAGCTCGGCGCTTCTGCATCTGATGGGCGGGCCCGATCTCTGCTCGCGCGCCTGGATCTGGCGGCAATATGACAGCAGCGTCATGGCCGACACCGCCGCCGGGCCAGGCGGCGATGCGGCGGTGGTGCGCGTGCATGGAACGGACAAAGCGCTCGCTTTCACCGCGGATGTGACGCCGCGCTATTGCCAGGCTCATCCGCGCCGCGGCGGCGCCCAAGCGGTGGCGGAGGCCTATCGCAACCTCTCGGCGGTGGGCGCCGCGCCGCTGGCGGTGACGGACAACCTCAATTTCGGCAATCCCGAACGGCCGGAGATCATGGGGCAGCTCGTCGGCTGCATCCAAGGGATCGGGGAGGCCTGCGCGGCGCTCGGAACGCCGGTCGTCTCAGGCAACGTCTCGCTTTACAACGAGACCGAAGGCAAGAGCATTCCGCCGACGCCCACAATCGGCGCCGTTGGGCTCCTAAGCGATGTTCGCAAACGGCTCGGGATCGGCTTCGGCGCGCCGGGCGAGGCGCTCATTTTGCTGGGCGAGAGCCGCGGTTGGCTGGGACAATCACTCTATCTCAAAGCCTTTGGGCGTGAGGCGGGCGACGCCCCGCCGGTTGATCTCGCGGCCGAGCGTCGGCTCGGAACGCTGGTGCGGGCGCTTAATGATCGCGGGCTGCTGAGCGCGGCGCATGATCTCTCGGATGGCGGCTTGGCGGTCGCGGCGGCGGAGATGGCGCTCGCCGCCGAGCTTGGTTGCCGCCTGGCCGCGACGGGGCTTGATCCAGACGGTCGGCGCCTCGCCAGCCATGAATGGCTCTTCGGCGAGGATCAGGCGCGCTATCTTCTCAGCGTCGCGCCGGAGCGCAAAGCGGCGGTGTTCGATATGGCGGCCGAGGCGGGCGCGGCGGCGGTGCGGGTCGGCGAGACCGGCGGCGAGGCGATCCTGTTCGAAGGGCTCGAAGACGGCGCCGCGCCGGACGCTCTGCCGCTCAAGACGCTGCGCGAGGCGCATGAAGCCTGGTTCGAGCGTTGGATGGCGACGCCGTGAAGTTGGGCGCCGCGCGTCGGCGCATGGTGAAAGGGGACGACGCGTGACCGCGAAGACGATCATCATCGCCTGCCTTGCTTGGATCGGGTTCGGCCTTCTCGCGCCCGCGCAAGCGGAGCGCTTCGCGCCAAGCAGTTTGATCGCTGAGGGCGAGGATTGGGCCGCCTATGGCTGGCGCACCCGCGCCTTTCGCTGCGATCATCGGTTCATCGCCGTGGCCTGGGATCGCGCGCCTGATGAAGAGCTGCGCTATGGACCGGCCTATATTCGCTTCGTCGATGAGACGCTTTTGCCCGCTGTGCTGCGGCGCTGCCCATTGATCCAAGAGATCAAATTTATGAACTTCGCGGCGGATTACGTTATCGGCGAAGCGTCGCAAGTGCGGACCGCCGCGGAAGTGAACGCGGAGATCGGCGCTTCTTTAACCGGGTTTTGGGATACGCCGCTTTGGTCGTTGACCGTCAGGCCGCAGCAGCCTCCCCAGCGGCGATACGCGTATGAGCGCTATATTGAGGCCGGACCGTGGCGCGACGAGGCGGTGACCGGCGATGTCTGGTCCATCAGCCAGCTCTCCGCCACATCTGTCGCGAACGAGGAGCGTGCGGCTTCGTTCGTGAATTGCCCGGACACGCAGCTTGGCTTTTCGCCGGAACGCGATCCGGAGCTTGTCGCAAAGCGTTTGGCGTTTGTCGGCGTCGAGGCGCCGCCGATGTTTCGCGACACGCGCGTCTTCAACATTCTCTTCTGCCAATTCAATTTCTTCGAGCGTCGTAAGCCGGTCGCGGGCTCGTCCCTGCTTGAGATCTTGGGATTGGAGAGAAGCGAGACTGGCAAGCTTCTCATTGATCGATCCGATTACAGCGCCATTGTCGCCTCGGTCATCGTCGCCACGACACGCGTCTGTAAGGCGAGCGTGCATGGCGGCGCGTCGCAGATCCGCTTGTCGCGGTGGCGGACGGACAGGATCAGCGGCGAAGAAACCGATCCTCTGATCGAGGATATTTGGGTTCCCGACCTCCTCGCCGGCGCGTTCGAGGAGGGTATGGCGGCGGCCCAAGGGCGCTGGCTCTTTAGCAACGCGGTCGTGGACGGCGCGACGACGGAGGACATCGGCGCTTTGATGCGCCGCACCGGATGCGACGGCGCTCCGGTGAGCCAGCTGATCCGCAATCTCGTCTTGTTCCGCGCGGCGCTGGATCGACTGCCTGAGCAGCCGTAAGGCGCGCTCGGCGCCGCGCCTTGGCTGCGGGGCGCTCCGCCGCCGCGTCCAACATCGCTCGTCTCGCCGCGCGCTCTTGAGCTTGCATCGGCGCGCGCCATCTTGCGCTCAAGAGCGCGGCCGGGCCGCGAAGACGGGAGGCGAGACATGCGAGCGGACGAGCGTGCGGCTATCGAGGCGCTGTTCGAGAAGCTGGAGGCGGCCGGGCCCGAGGCGGCGGCGCCCGATCTTGAGGCTCAGGCGTTGATCGCGGCGAAGCTCGCAGAGACGCCGCACGCCGCTTACAGGATGGCTCAAACCATCATCGGATTGGAGCACGCTCTTGAAGCGGCGGGAGCGGCGCGCGGGGCTGCGGCGCCGCAGCCGGGCGCGCCGCGGGAGAGAAGCTTCCTCGGCGGCGCGGCGCAAACCGCCCTGGCGGTGACAGGCGGCCTTCTCCTGGCGGATCTGATCAGCGGCGGGATTGGCGATGTCGCCGAAGCAGCGCCCGGCGCCGACGCCTCGGAGGATGCGAGCGGCGCCGAGGATGACGGCTTCGACCTCGGCGGCATGCTCGACATCTTTAACTAGGGTTGCAGCTCCGGAGGCTTCTTCACCCGAAGGGCGCCTGGAAGCTGTGACCGCCGCAAGCTTAGCTGCGGCCTGCTCAGGCTCGACAATGCGGACCGCTGTCCGCCTCGGCTTTCACAGGGCCGCAAGCCATTTCGACCGGGGCGGCGGGAAGCGCAGGCGCATATGAAACCGTCAACGAGGTTTCGCAGCTTGGTCGCCGATCATAGGGGCTTTGGAGGGTCTGAGGCGTTGAAGCCTCCTGGCCGCCGTCTCGCCGGCGCAGCGTAAAAGATCGGATTGGCGCGCCAGACAGGCTTCTGGGCCGCGCCGCGTTGCGATCTCGACAGATCGCCTGACGACGGCGTCCATGTTCGTCCGAAAGGCTCACATGCGTCACGCCGCTCAAAGAACGCCGCTATCCGATCCGCGCCCTCGTGCGCGGCGCCTGAATGCACCTGAACATTAGCGCATCTTCGAGGCCAACGCCGCCTCGACCGCGGCGATCGCGTCCGGCGCTTTGGAGGCGTCGGCGCCGCCGGCCTGCGCCATATCGGGGCGGCCGCCGCCGCCTTTGCCGCCGAGCGCCGTCGCCGCGACGCGAACGAGATCGACGGCGGAGATCTTCGCCGTCAGATCCTCCGTCACGCCGGCCGCCGCCGCCGCTTTGCCGTCCGCGCCGGTGATCAGCAGCACGACGCCGGAGCCGAGGCGCTTTTTGTGCTCGTCGATGAGGCCGCGCAGATCCTTGGCCGACACGCCGTCAAGCGCTTGGGCCAAGAAGGCGACGCCGGCGATTGATTTGCTCGCAGGCTCCGCCGCCGCGCCGCCGCCGCTCGCGCCGCCCGCCAGCGCGAGTTGCTTGCGCAGGCTCGCCAGCTCGTTCGTCAGCTTCTTGCGCTCGTCGAGCAGCGCGGCGACCCGCTCCGCCGCCTCCTCCGGCGCGCTTTTCAGCGTCGCCGCCACGGCGCGCAGGCGCTGATCTTGCGCCGCGAGATGAGAGAGCGCATCCGCGCCCGTCAGCGCTTCGACGCGACGCACGCCCGCCGCGCTGGCGCTCTCGCCGATGATTTTCAGGAGCCCGATCTCACCCGTGCGCGCCACATGCGTGCCGCCGCAAAGCTCCATCGAATAGATTTCACCCGCCGGGCCGGTCTCGCCCACGGCGCGCCGCCCCATGGAGACGACGCGCACCTCATCGCCGTATTTCTCGCCAAAGAGCGCCCGCGCGCCCATCGCTTCGGCCTCCGCCGGCGTCATCACCCGCGTCTCGACCGCGTCGTTCTGGCGGACATAGGTGTTCACCTCCGCCTCGACGCGCTCAAGCTCCTCGCCGCTCATCGCTTTGGCGTGTGCGAAGTCAAAGCGCAGCCGCTCTGGCGCGACCAGCGAGCCCTTCTGCGCCACATGATCGCCCAGCGCCGCGCGCAGCGCCTCATGCAGAAGATGCGTCGCCGAATGGTTCGCGCGGATGCGCCGGCGGCGGCCGCGATCGACGATCAACTCCGCCGGCTCGCCTTCGGCGAAGGCGCCGTCCAGCAGCTCGACGCGGTGGCCGAAGACGCCGTCGGCGAATTTGCGCACATCGCGCACAGCCGCCCGGCCTTTCGGCCCGCGGATCTCGCCGTGATCGCCGAGCTGCCCGCCGGATTCCGCATAGAAGGGTGACTGGTTGAACACGAAGAAAAGGCTCGGCGGCTCCTTCAGCTTAGAGAGCTTCTTCGCCTCGACGCGCGCGACCTTGGCGCCGTCTTGAACGATGCCGCCGAGCTGCCCCTCCGCCTGCTCCGCACCGTAACCAAGAAACTCCGTCGGCCCAAGCGCGTCGCGCAGATCGAACCACACCGCGCTCTCGCCCGCCTCGCCCGAACCCGACCACGCGGCCCGCGCCCGCGCCTTTTGCTCAGCCATCGCGGCGTCGAAGCCGGCGACGTCGACGGCGCGCCCTTTCTCCCGCAGCGCGTCTTGCGTCAGATCCAGAGGAAAGCCGTAGGTGTCATAGAGCTTGAAGGCCGCTCTGCCAGGCAGCGTTTCTTTGTCGCCAAGCTTATCCAGCTCATCATCCAGCAACTTCAACCCGCGATCGAGCGTCGCCCGGAAGCGCGTCTCCTCAAGCCGCAGCGTCTCCTCGATCAAGGGTTGGGCGCGCGCCAGTTCGGGAAAGGCCTGCCCCATCTCCCGCACCAGCGCCGGCGTCAGGCGCCACATGAGCGGCTCCTCCGCGCCGAGGAGGTGCGCATGGCGCATGGCGCGCCGCATGATCCGGCGCAGCACATAGCCGCGACCTTCGTTCGAGGGCGAGACGCCATCGGCGATCAGGAACGCGGTCGAGCGCAGATGATCGGCGATGACGCGGTAATGGTTCTTGCCCGGCCCGTCCGGCTCTGGGCCCGCCGCCTGCGCCGCCGCCTCGATCAGCGCGCGCATCAGATCGGTGTCGTAATTGTCATGCCGGCCTTGCAGCACCGCGCCGACGCGCTCGAGCCCCATGCCGGTGTCGATCGACGGCCGCGGCAGATCCTCCCGCTTGCCGCCTTCGAACTGCTCGAACTGCATGAAGACAAGGTTCCAGATCTCGATGAAGCGGTCGCCATCCTCTTCTTTCGAGCCAGGCGGACCGCCCCAAATCTCCGGACCGTGATCGTAGAAGATCTCCGAGCACGGCCCGCACGGGCCGGTCGGACCCATGGACCAGAAATTGTCGGCGCTGGCGATGCGGATGATTTTCTCGTCCGAGAGGCCGGCGACTTTCTTCCACAGCGTCGCCGCCTCGTCGTCATCGTGATAAACGGTGACGAGCAGCTTGTCCTTCGGCAGGCCGTATTCTTTAGTAATCAGCTCCCAAGCGAACGGGATCGCCTGTTCTTTGAAGTAATCGCCAAAGGAAAAATTGCCAAGCATTTCGAAGAACGTATGGTGCCGCGCCGTGTAGCCGACATTGTCGAGATCATTATGCTTGCCGCCGGCGCGCACGCATTTTTGGCTCGTGACCGCGCGCTTGTAGTCGCGCTGCTCCTGACCGGTGAAGACGTTCTTGAACTGCACCATGCCGGCGTTGGTGAAGAGCAATGTCGGATCGTTCCGCGGCACCAGCGGCGAGGAGGGCACGATCTCATGCCCGTTTTTCTCGAAATAGGTCAGAAACGTCGATCGGACGTCGTTCAAACTGGCCATGCTGCGCGTTCCGCTCCGCTTGCGCCGGCGCGACCCTGCGCGCCGCCCTCTCTGTGCGCCGATGGTTAGCGGGCGGCGCGGCGTTCTGTCCAGCGACCCGAGCGACCGGGGCGGAGACCCGGCGCCGCCGAGGCCCGGCGATGCCAGCCGGTTAGCGCCGCGGCCTTCGCCGCAACGGCCGCGTTCAGCCGAGCCTCTCCCTCAGCGCCGCCCGCGCGCGCATCAAGGCGAAGCCGAGGAGGTTGAGCCCGGGCCAGGCCTCCGGCCGCTCGGCATCGGCGTGATCCTTGGCCAGACCAATCCCCCAAATCGCGTCGCGCGGGCTGGCCTCGGCGAGCACGCGCGCGCCGGTCGCGCTCAAAAACGCGCCGACGCTTTGATTTTGCTCCGCTTTGGCTAAGCTCCCGCGAAAGACGACATCTTCGCGCGCAGCCTCCCAGGCTTCTTGATCAAAGTTCCGCACCTCGCGGCCGAACGCCTTGGCCGCGCCCGGCGATGCGGCGGCGAGAATGCGCGCCAGCGCAGCCTCGTCGCCAAAGAGCCGCGCCTTCTCGGCCATCATGAAATGCTCCGCCGTCGCATAGCGAACGCCGTCCACTGCGAACGGCGTCTCGGCCCATTGGCTGAGCTGCTCAGCGCCCGGCGCATCGCTCGGATGGCGGCGGTTATGGCTCCAGAAAAAGACGTATTTGGCCCTTTCTCCGGCGCGAAGCGCCTCGGTCAACGCCGCTTTATCGAAGACGTCCATAGCGCCGCCCTCCGGCTCAGCGCGGCGCGCGGCGCGCATCGCCGCCGCGAAAGCCGGTCGCGACCACGTAACTCTCCGCGCTGCCCGAGCGCGAGGCCGGCGGTTTGACATGCGCGACGCTGGCGAAGCGGGTTTTGAGCAGCGTCAGGAGCGAGCCTTCCGTGCCGCCCTGCAGCACTTTGGCGACGAACCCGCCGCCTTCGGCCAAGAGCTCGCAGGCGAAGAGCGCCGCCGCCTCGGCCAGCGCGACGATCCGCAGATGATCGGTCGCTTTGTGGCCTGTGGTCGCCGCCGCCATGTCCGAGAGCACCAAATCGACCTCCGGCCGCGCGCCGTCGACCGCGCCGGCCTCGACCAACGCGGCGCGGATCGCCTCTTCGGCGTCATCGGCGAGAAAATCGAGCTGCATCAAGCGCACATCGGCGATGGGATCGATCGCCAGCAAATCGACGCCCAGCACCAGCCCGCGGCGCGCCCCAGGCCGCCCCGCCGCGTTCACCCGCGCCGCCGCCACCTGGCTCCACCCGCCCGGCGCGGCGCCGAGATCGAGCACGCGAAGGCCCGGCTTCAGCAGACGCCGCTTGTCGTCGATTTCAAGGAGCTTATAGGCGGCGCGCGAGCGAAACCCCTCCCGCTGCGCCCGGCGCACATAAGGATCGTTGAGTTGCCGCTCCAGCCAACGCGTGGAGGAGAGCTTGCGCCCCTTGGCGGTCTTCACGCGGGTCTTCAAGCTGCGATCGGCGCGGTCGCCGCCCCGCCCCGAGCCTCCGCCGCCGCGCCGGTCAGCCATCGCGCTTCTCCGCCTTGCCGCCTCCGCCGCCCCGGCGGCGCCGACGCAGCCCGTCCTGGATGAGGCCGTAGAGCATCCCTTCGCGCAGCCCCCGATCAGCGACGCGCAGCTTCTCGGTCGGCCAGGCGTTCAGGATCGCCTGCAAGATCGCCGCGCCCGCCATCAGGTTAGCGGCGCGATCATCGCCGATGCACGGCACACGGCGCCGACCGTCCGGACCAAGCGCGAGCAACCGGTCGATCACGCCCTGCACCGCTGCCGATGGAATCCAGAGCCCGTCCACCGCGCGGCGCGAATACCGCTCCAATTCAAGATGCACCCCCGCAAGCGTGGTGATGGTGCCGGACGTGCCGAGGATCTGCAGCCGCGCCATCCGCTCGGCCGCGGGTGGGCCGACACGCGCCTCGAACGGCGCGAGCAGGCTCGCCACGCGCTCATGCATGGCGGCGAAGCGCTCGCCATCGCCGGGAAGCGCCGCGAACGCTTCGCCTAAGGTCACGACGCCAACCGGCAGCGAGATCCACGCGCGCACATGCTGCGCCGCGGCGCGCGTGCGGTCGTCGCGCCGATCGCCATGGGCCAACGCCATCAGCAAAGCGCGCCGGCGCTCGGGCGAGGTGCGGGAGAGATCAACCCAGATCAGCTCGGTCGAGCCGCCGCCGATATCGAACACCAACAGCTCATCGGCTTTGGGATCGAGCAGCGGCGCGCAGCCCGCCACCGCCAGACGCGCTTCCTGTTCGGCGTCGATCACCTCGAGCGCGATCCCGGTCGCGGCGGCGACGCGGTCAAGAAACTCCGTTTGATTGTCGGCGCGGCGGCAGGCTTCGGTCGCGATCGCGCGCAGCCGCGCGCCATGGTGTTTGGCCACTCGATCGGCGCAGATCGAGAGCGCCGCCACCGAGCGGTCGATGGCGGCGTGGGAGAGGCGGCCTGTGTCCGAAAGCCCTTCGCCAAGCCGCACCACGCGGGAGAAAGCGTCGAGAATTTGAAACCCCTCGCCATCGGCGCGCGCGACGAGCAGGCGGCAATTATTGGTGCCGAGATCGAGCGCCGCATAGACCGGTCCGCGATGCCGGCGCGTCGCGCCGCGCTTACGCGCAGGCGCGCCCGTGTTTCCCGACGCCTCCGCAGCGCTCGCCGCGTCCGCCCCAGCGGCCCCAGACGCGGCGTTGCGGCGCCGCCCGCCTCCGCCCCGGGAGCGGCCGCCGGAGGACGCGGCTTGCGACGTCCCTTCGCAAGCCGCCTCTTCGTCTTCGCGCGATCGTCGCCGATCCCGCGCGGAGCGCGCGTCAGGGGAATGCCCTCCGTCCGCGATCCGGTCGGTGGATGCTGCGGCGCTCCGAGGAGCGCTGTCGGCGGGCGCCTTTGGAGCGGCGCCCGCCTGGTCTCGTCCGCCGCTTTTCCCGCGGCGCCGGCGCCGCCGAGAGGAACGGCTCGCCTTTTCGGGCGCCCCGCCGTCATCGGATCGCGCTTCCGGAGGGCGCTTCGGCGGGCCGTTCGGCCCTGCGCCCTCCGCAGAAGGCTCCGGCGCCGCCGCAGCGGCGCTTTCAGGTCGCGGCTCCCTCCCTCGGATGTCATCCGTCACTGGAGCGCCGTCTCGAAAATGTCATGTCGAGCGTCAGCGTATCAACCTTTCGCGCCTGCGCAAGAATCTTCGCAGGCGCACAATGGCGATGCCGCAGGCGCGCAGAGGCATAATCGCCGCAGTCGCGCCCGAGCCGCCGCGCGCCGCGCATCGAACCGCATATCCCTTTCGCTTGGAGTTCGACAGACGGCGCCTTCGGAAACCGTCTCGGCGATGCGCAGGCTAGAACATGGCCCGCGCGACCAGAGCCCATCACACTCTCAGCGGCGCCCTAGCTGCGCCGCCGGCTCCTCAACCCCCATTTTTGGAAGGCCCAGATCGCCGAAGACCACCGTCGTCGGCAAAAGCGCGTCGTCGGGCGGGCGTCGTCAGGCCGTTCAGTGATGAAGGTGAAATGTCCACTTCACCTTCTTGCCTGACGAATGACGTGACGGATTCGATAGGCCGTCCGCCCTGGTTGCGGCAGCCCAGATGCGGCCGCTCGGTGTTGTGGTGGATGAGCCAGGCGTCGAGATCGGCCGGCAACGCCGCGACGGTCTCGGAGACCGTCTTACGCATCGCCGCTCGGAAGAATTCATCGAGGACGGCGCCCTTGAAGCGCGCGACGAAGCCGTTGGTTTTGGGCGATTTGACCTTGGTCCG
>JBCBCG010000151.1:0-10829 GCA_038530925.1 Pseudomonadota bacterium | reverse complement strand
CGACGCTGATCTCCGCTTGCTCGGCCCCGTTGTGCTGGACGCGCGTGTCGCCGTCGTCGATCGCAGTGTCGACCGCTTTCAGCAGCGGCGCGGCGTCCCGGCCCTCGGCGTCTTGCGGCGTCAGCGCGGCGAAGGCCGCCGGGTTCGCCGCCGCCAACGCTTCGAACCGGTCATTGGCGTAGATGATGCGCTCATTCACGTCGATCAGCGCGATCGGCGTGTCCGATGCGGCCACCGCCGCGGCGACGCGCGCCGCTTCCGCGCCGCTCGCGCTGATTTCCTTCAACGCCCGCGCCAGCGCGCCCACCTCATCGCTGCGCTCCAGTCCCGGCACCGCCACGTCGTCCTCCTTGCGGGCGATCGCGCCGACCACTTGCGTGAGCGCGGTCAGACCGCGCAGCGTGCGCGGTAAGATGAGCGACAGCGCCAGCCCGAGCAGCGCGCCGCCGACGCCGACGATGACGATGATGGTGGTGGTCAGCGCCACACGTTCGCCGAGAGCGGCGCTGAGCGCTTTCTCCTCCGCGATGGTCTCCGCGATCAATCCGCCCAGCGCGGCGCGGACTTGCGGCCCGATGGCGTCCAGGCGATCCGAGGCGATCGCTTCGGCCTGCGCTTCGGCGGCGCCGATCGCCGCCATCGTCTCTTGGTGGCGCTGAAGCTCTTGGACCGCTTGGCGGCCCGCTGGGCCTGTGATCCGGCGCGCGGCTGCGATCGCTTGGGCCGTCGCCGCTTGCGCAGCCTCGCTGGCCTCAAGGCTGCGCAAGCGCGCGAAGCGCTCGGTTTCAAACTGCGCCGCCATCACGAGCCGGCGCGCTTCGGCCAGCGCCGGAGAGGCGGGCGCGGAGGCCAATGCGGCCGCGAGGTCGGCGCTGATCTCGGCGCGCTCCGCTTCCAACGCGTCGAGCCGCGCGCGCAGGCTCGTCAGGCTCTGAAACTCGCTGCGATACGCATCGATCTGCGCCGCCAGCGCTTGGAGCAAAGAGCGCTTGGCCGGCGCGTCTGCGAAGGCGCGCGCGGCGGCGGCGGCGTCCGCCTCAACGCGCTCGACGCTGGCCTCGACCGCCGCGATGGCGTCTGGATGCGGCGCGAGGCGGTAGCGCATGGCGGCGGTGCGCGTGGCGGCGACGTTTTCGGAAAAGGCGCCAAGGGCGACCGTCTTCGCCGCGATGGCGCGGAACTCTCCCAGGGATGCGGCGAGTCGGTTCACCTCGTAGATCACGAACCCGGCCACAAGCGCGATGATCGCGGTTTTGAAGAAAAAACCGAACTTTATTTTGCTCGCGATATCCAGCTTGCCGAGCATGAGCCAGCCTCCGTAACGCCCCGATCGGTCGCAGGATAGGGGCCTGGCTCTGCGCTCAGGTTTATAAAGCAGGGATATGTCTGCTTAATTCGACTTAAATCATCCGCGGCGCGCGCTATTGAAACGCGACGATCGCTTCGGCGGCGATCTTATAGCCGCTCTCGGCGAGTTCGGTCTGCGCCATGGAGCGCTCGAAGAGGCCGGTGACGGTGACGGCTTCGAAAATCGTCGCCGGCATATGCGGCGTTTCGGTCTTGATCAGAACCAACTGGTTCGGCGGCGGCGGCGGCACATGGATGCAGGCGCCGATGAAGGGCACGAGCAGGAACTCGGTCGAGCCGTGTTCGGAGAAGTCCAGCGGCAAGAGATAACCCGCCATTTTGACGCGCTTGTCATCGTAGTCTTCGACAAAGCGATCGCCATCAAGAACATAGGCGGTCGCGGCCCCGTGCTGGAGGATGCCGGGCCCTGGCCCCTCGCCATAGCTTTCCGGCCCGAACATCGCATCGCCCATGAACCCCGAGAGCGCGGCGGCCATCTCCTCGACGGCGCGGATCTCCTCCTCGGTTTGCGGTCCAGGAGCGAGATCGGCCCAGGTGATCAGAATCGTCTCCGCCTCCGGCGCGCTCGCCGAGAAGGAAGAAAGGGCGGGCGCGCCGCCCATCGCGCCGCCCACATACGCGGCGCCGGCGCCGGTGAGGGCGAGAGCGAAGGCGGCGAGAGGCGCCCAGCGTTTCAAGCTCTGCTTCATGATATCCCGCTCGATTGCGTCACGCCCTGGCGCGGCTTGCGACGCGCACCTTGTTCTACATAGCTTGGTCCGCGCGCCGCGACCGGCAAGCGCCGCGACGTCACGATGTCGTGCGCCGGGCTCAAAGACGCAAGCCGATGCCGTCCGTCAAGGACAGGCGATAGGCTTGCAGCGCCGGCGCCAGTCCGATCACCGCGCCGAGCAGCGCCACCGCGCCGAGCCAGAGGCCGGCCTCCAACTGGAGCGGCGCCAGGCTCAGATCGACGCCGTAAGCGTGATCGATCCACGGCCCCGCGGCCGCGACGAGGACGAGATGCAGGAGCAGCCCAAGCGCCGCGCCGAGCCCGGCGATCAGCCCGGCCTCAAGCGTCAGCAATCCGAACACCGTTCCCGGCCGCGCGCCGACCGATCGCAGGATCGCCATCTCGCGCCGGCGCTCATTAAGGCTCGCCAGCAGCATCGTCGCCATGCCGATCAGCGCCGCCAGCACCACCAGCGCGCTGATCGCCGCCAGCGCCGTCTCCGCCACGCCGATGATCTGCCAAAGCTGCTGCAAGGCGAGGCCTGGCAGCGCCGCGGTCAGCGGCTCTTCACGGTACTCGTTCACTTTTCGCTGCATCGAGAGGATGTCGAGCGTCGAGTTCATCCGCACCATCGCCGCCGTCACCGCTTGGGGCTCGAGCCGCATCTGGCGGACCTGCTCGGCGGAGATCGAAAGGCCTGGGATCGGCGCGCCTTGGCGCCAGTCGATATGGATCGCCTCGATCGCTTCGAGGCTCACATGCACCGCGTCGTCGATCGGCGTGCCGGTGCGCTCGAGAACGCCGGAGACGGTGAACGGTTTGTCGTCATGCAGCGAAAAGCCGGCCGCGCCGACGCCATGCGCCACGATGATCTCGTCGCCGACCTTGTAATTGAGCGTGTCGGCGACCTCCGCGCCGATCACGGCGTGGAAGAGATCGTCGAACGGCGCGCCCGCGGCGAAGGCCAAGCTGCGCCCGCGCCGATACTTCACATGCTCGAAAAAGCCGAGATCAGTGCCGACGACGCGGTAGCCGCGATGGCTGTCGCCGAGGGAGATCGGCACGATCCAATCCACATCCGGATGCGCGGCGATGTCCTGATAGCTCCGCCAGGTCATGTTGTTGGTGGCGTCGCCGAGGCGGAAGACGGCGTAGAGCACCAATTGGGTCGGGCTGGTGCGCGCGCCGATCACCAGATGCGTGTCCGAGATCGCGGAGGCGAAGCTGGCCCGTGCTGCGTCGCGCATCCGTTCAACGGTCAAAAGCAGCGCCGCCGAGAGCGCGATGGAGAGCGCCGCCAGCGCCACGGTGAGCCGCCGCGCCCAGAGCGAGCGCAGCGAGAGCGAGAGGAGCGCGCGGAGCAGCGTCATGGCTTGGTCTCCTCGAGCCGCGCCGCCTGCGGCGGCTCGGCTCTCGTCGTCTCGGCGCCGCGCGCCGCGCCGGAGAGGATGGCGCCGAGCGCCGTGACGGTTTCGAACCGCGCGGCGACGGCTTCGTCATGGGTCACCAACAACAGCGCCGCGCCGGAGCGGTCGGCCTCCGCGAAAAGCAGATCAAGAAACGCGTCGCGGTTCGGCGCGTCGAGCGCGCTGGTGGGCTCATCGGCGATGATCAGCTCGGGCGCGCCGATCAACGCCCGCGCCGCGGCGACGCGCTGTTGCTGGCCGACGCTGAGCTGGGAGACCGGCGCGCCGCCATAGGCTTCAGGCGGCAGGCCGAGGCGGCCGAGAAGCCGCGCCGCCTCGGCCGCTGGATCAGGGCCCGCTTTGGCGCGGCGGGCGGGCGCGAAATGCAGCGGCAGCAGCGCGTTCTCGACCGCACCCGCATAGGGCAAGAGATTGAACATTTGAAAAATCAAACCGATATGCGCGCCGCGAAAGCGGTCTCGCGCCGGGCCGGAGAGCTGAGCGAGATCTTGCCCGAGCACGCGGAGCGCGCCGCCTTGCGCCGTCGCGACGCCGGAGAGCAGCGTCAGCAACGTGGTCTTGCCCGAGCCCGACGGGCCCGTCAGCGCGACGCGCGCGCCGCGCTCCAGCCGCCAGGCCGGGATCTCAAGGCGAAACCGCTCTTGCTCCGCCTTCGCCGCCGACCAAGCGAAGGTGAGCGCTTCGATCTCGACCGCAGGGGCGGCGTTTTCGGCGCTTTGGTTCATCATCAGGCTCGTCTCTCCAGCCGCGCCGCGCCGATGAGCGCGGCGCCGGCGGTGGTCGCCAAGAACGCGGCGAAAATCGCGGTGACGATGCTCGGGCCCGCCGGCGCGTCGAAGTGGAAGGCGCCTTGAAGCCCCACGACGGCGCCGACGACGCCGATCAGCGCGGCCAGCGCCGCCATCCTCTCGGGCGTTCGCGCCAAAGGGCGCGCCGCCGCCGCCGGCAGCAGGAGCATCGCGGTCACCAACAGCAAGCCGACCACCTGCATCGCGATCGCGACGCAGAACGCGACGCCGAGCGTCAGCAGAAGGCGCTCGCGCTCAGGATCGCCGCCCTCGGCGCGGGCGAGCTCGGGGCTGATCGTCGCATTGAGCAGCGGGCGCCAGCGCCAGGCGAGGGCGCCGCCGAGCAGCGCCGCGCCGCCCCAGATCAAGATCAGCTCGCCTTCGGAGACGGTGAGGATCTGCCCGAACAGCGTTGCTTCAATAAGGTCGGGCCGACTGTTCGGGATCTGGCTGAGCGCAACCAAGCCGAGGGCGAGGCCGGCATGGGCGAAGACGCCCAAGAGACCATCCGCGGCGAAGCGGCCGCTGGCCGAAAAACGCGCGACTGCGAGCGCCATCACCGCCGCCGTCGCCAAGGCGCCGAGCCAGGCGGGCAGGCTCCAAGCGAGGCCGAGCGCGACGCCGAGCAGCGCCGCATGCGCTGTCGCCTCGCCGAAATAGGCGAGCCGGCGCCAAAGCACGAAACAGCCGAGCGGGCCGGCCGCAAGCGCGAGCCCGATCGCGGCGAGGCCGGCCCGCACCATGAAGTCGAAGCTCCCAAGCGCCCGGGCGAGCGCGTCGATCAGCATGGTCAGCATCCGCGCCGCCCTTCTTGCCCGTCCACTTCCTCGCCCGCTTCCGCGTCCGCGCCGCGCCCGGCGCCGAAGAGGCGACGATACTCCGGATGCGCTGAGACCTGTCGCGGGGCGCCTTCGCAGAGCACCTGTCCGTTCACGCAATAGACGCGGTCGGAAGCGGCCATGACGAAGGGGAGATCATGGCTGACCATCAGCACGCCGAGGCCGCGTCGCCGGCGCAGCTCTTCGATCACCTCATAGAACCGCGCGGCGCCGCGGTGATCGAGCCCTTGGGTCGGCTCATCAAGCGCCAAAAGCTCGGGCTCGCGCAGCAGGGCGCGGGCCAAAAGCGCGCGCTGGCGCTCGCCGCCGGACAGGGATGCGAGCGGCGCGCCGCCCTGACTGGGCAGACCGACCGTCGCCAAGGCCGCGTCGCGCGCCGGCCGCATGCGGCGCCCGGCGGCGGCGCCGAGGCTGAGGAAGCGATCGACCGTGAGCGGCAGGCTGCGATCGAGCGCGAAGGCTTGCGGCGCGTAGCCGACCCGGAGCGCGGCGCGGCGCGCGACCATGCCGGCGCTCGGGTCGAGCACGCCGATGATCGCTTTGAGGAGCGAGCTTTTGCCGCCGCCATTCGGGCCGATCACCGTGACGAGCTCGCCGGGACGCACCGTCAGCGACGCATCGCGCAGCACGGTCCGCCCTTCATAGGCGAGGCTGAGCGCTTCGGCCGCCGCCAGAGGCGCCGCGGCGCGGCATGGCTGCTCGCCGCGCAGAGGGGCTTGGCCCGGGGCGCCGACCCGCGGCGCCGGCTCGTCGGCGTCCGCCCGCCTCTCTCCCGCGAAGCGCGTCTCGATCATCGACGCGTCGTCTCGGCGGCGGCGTCAGCCTCTTCGGCGGCTTCGCGGCAGGCCGGGCACCGGCCGAGCAACTCCATGGCCGCCTCATGCGCTTCAAAGCCCGCCGCCTCCGCCGCGGCGCCGAGCGCCCGCATCACCGCCGGATCGGTGATCTCAGAGATCCGCTCGCATTCCGAGCAAATCAGGAATTGAGGCATATGCCGCTCGCCGGGATGAGAGCAGGCGGTGAAAGCGTTGAGGCGCATCACCTTATGCGCGAGCCCATGCTCCACCAGGAAATCGAGCGCGCGGTAGATGGTCGGCGGCTGGGCGGCGCCGCGCTCCTCGCGCAGGCGTTCGAGCAGCGCATAGGCGCCCAACGGCTTGTGGCTCTCTAAAAGCAACTCAAGCACGCGTCGCCGGATCGCCGTCAACTGAGCGCCGCGCGCGGCGCACACCGCTTCGGCGGCGCGCATCGCTCCGCTGCGGCGGAGATCATGATCATGCGGCGCGAACGCTTTCGGCGCCGACCGCGGGCGCTCGCCTCGCTCGTCCCGCTTCGCCATGGATCGCCTCGCCCTGTTCCTGAACCGCTTCGCCGCGCGCGCCGCATCGAGGCGAAGAGGCCTTAAAAGCCACGCTGCGGCTGATCCTTGGCGCGACCGATCGCCTAACCGAGTGGAACGCGCGTTGCAACAGTATAACATCTGGTTTAGCGCCTCGCCAGCGCGCCCAAACGCATAAAGCGGCGGAGCGCCCGGTTGCGGAGAAGGCTGATGACGCAGAGCAGAAAAGGCGCCGCGCGCGCCGTCGGACAGGCGCTGCGCCTCGGGTGTCTCTGCGCGAGCCTTCTTGGCCTCGGCCTGCGTCCCGCAAGCGCCGCCGAAGATCCGCCGCGCGCGGCGTCGCCGGCGGTGGCGGCGAGCATCGCGCCGCTCCACTCGCTCGCCGCGATGGTGATGCGCGGCGTCGGCGAGCCGAAACTGCTGCTCAGGCCGACCGCATCGGCGCATTCGCAAACGCTGCGCCCGTCCGAGGCGGCGGCGCTGGCGGACGCGGATTTGGTGCTCTGGGTCGGGCCTGATCTGGAAGCGGGCTTGATCCAGCCGATCGCGACCTTGGCGCGGAAGGCGGAGATCGCGACGCTTGGCGCGGAGCCGGGCTTGGTGATCCACCAACTTCGCCGCGGGCCGCGCTGGGGCGGCAACGCGCTGAAGCGCGCGGCGGCGGCTTGGCGCGCCGCCCAAGCGGCTGCGAGCGGCGCAGGAGGGAGCGGCGCGCAGGAGAGCGCAAGCGAAAGGGTGCGCGATCCGCATTTTTGGCTCGACCCGGAGAACGCCGCGCTGTGGCTTCGCCGCATCGCCGACCGGCTCGCGGCGCTCGATCCGCCGCGCGCGGCGCGCTACCGCGAGAACGCCGCCGCCGCCGCGGCCGAGCTTGACGCGCTGAGCGCGGAGATCGCCTCGGCGCTTAGGCCCGCCGCGGGGCGGCCATTCGTGGTTCATCATGACGCGTATCGGTATTTCGAGGCGCGTTATGGGCTTGCGGCGGTGGGCGCGGTGGCGGCCCCTGGTCTTCGGCCGAGCCCGGCGCGGCTCGCCGCGATTCAGACGCAAATCGCGGAGACAGGAGCCGTTTGCGTCTTCACCGAGCCGCAATTCGACACCGACCTCGCCCGGGTGGCGGCGCGCGGCGCGGGGGCGCGGGTGGCTGCGATCGATCCGCTTGGCGCCGCCCTTGCGCCGGGCGCGGAGCTTTACCCGCGGTTGATGCGCCGCTTGACGGAGGCGTTTCGCGATTGTTTGACCGATCGGACGACGGCGCAATGAAACCCGGGCTGTGGATGGCGGGGCGGCCATTTTCGGGGCGGCCGAGGGCGCAGCGGCCATTTGCAGTGCGGCCATTCGCGGGGCGGCCGAGGGCGGAGCGGCGGGTCGGGATCGCGACGCCGCGCGCGATGAGGGGTGATGGCGGGACGGAACGGACATCGGCTCGCCGCCCTTTTGGCGGCTTTGATCGCGGCGCCGGGGCTGGCGATGGCGCATCCGCATCAATTCATCACGGTCACCGGCGCGCTTCTGCTCGATCAGGCGGGGCGTCTCGACGCTTTGAAGGTGACATACGCGATGGATGAGACGGAGAGCTTATACATCGCCTCGGAATTCGGACTGGATCCGGACGGGCCGCTCACCCCGGCTCAAGCGCGCATGGTGGCCGACGCCTATGTGGAGGGCTATGAGCCGTTCGGATGGTTCGCCGAGATCCAAGAGGGCGGCGCGCCGGCGCCGGTGGCGCGGCCGCGCCGGAGCGACGCGCGGATGGATGACGGGGTGTTGTCGATCGATTTCGAGCTGCCGTTCGCCGCCCCGCGGCGCTTCACGGCGCCGGTCGAAGTTTATCTCTATGATCCAACTTATTTCGCGGCGATTGAATGGGATGCGGCGCCGACGATCCTGGGCGCGGGCGCTGAACGCTGCGCCGTGACGCTGGATCGCTTCGTTCCGGACGCGGCGGCGGATCGCTTGTTGCAGGCTTTGGCGTTGATTCCTCCGGATGAGACTCCGGATGATCCGACAGTGGGGCGGCGGTTCGCCGATAAAGTGGAGGCTCGGTGCGGCGATGGCGTTGGATGAGACGAACCGGACGTCGACCGGCGGGCGCGAGGCGGTTCCAAGCCTGACGCCGCCGCAAGGCGCGCATGGCGCTGTGAGGGCGACGGCGCCGGCGCCAGGACGGATTTGGACAGGCCGTTTCATGCGGCGTCTGGTGGTCTTGATCGGCGTCGCCGCGTCGCTGTTCTGGGCTCTGTTCGCTTTCTGGCCCGAGATCGCCACGTGGGCGGCGGACGCGCAGCGCCAAATGCAGACCGAACTCGCCCGCGCCGTGCGCGCGGTGCGCGCCGGCGATCCGGGCGCGGTCTCGCTGCTGCTGGGCGTCTGTTTTCTCTATGGCCTCGCCCATGCGGCGGGTCCGGGGCATGGCAAACTTGTGATCGGCGGCGCCGCCGCCACCTCGCGGCGGACCGCTTGGCGGATGGCGCGTTTGGGCTTCGCCGCGAGCCTGACCCAAGGCGTCAGCGCGATCCTGCTCGCTTATGGCGCGCTTGGCCTTCTGTCGATGACAGGGCGTCAAGCGGCCGCGGCGGGAGAGGCGGTTCTCGCGCCGCTGAGCATCGCCGCCATCGGCCTTGTCGGGCTCTGGATCGCATGGGGCGGCGGGCGCTTGTTTCTTGCGCAGATGCGCGGCGGCGCGGCCCATCACCACGACCACGACCACGACCACGACCACGACCACGACCACGACCACGACCACAGCCGCCATGGCTGCGGCCATGACCACCACAACCACAACAGCGGCGCGCAGGGCCATCGCCGCCAGCATGCGCAGAGCAGCAGTGGCGCTTGCGCGTCGGGGTGCCGTCATGGGCCGAGCGCGGAGGAAGCTGAGAGCGCGGAGGGATGGCTCGGCGCGATGGCGTTGATCCTGAGCATCGGCGCGCGGCCGTGTTCCGGCGCGGTGATCGTGCTGGCGATCGCTTGGAATTTCGGACTTTACGTCGTCGGCGCGCTCGCCTCGTTGGCGATCTCCCTCGGCGTCGGCTTGGTGGTGGCGGCGGTGGCGCTCGGCGCCTCCGCACTGCGGGACGCGGGCGCTCTGCGGGCTCGCGACGAAGACAGCCTGCGTCTTTTCGCGCTCGTAAAGCTTGCGGCGGGGCTGACATTGGCGGGGATCAGCGCGGCGGTGGTCGCAAGCATGGTTTGACTTTCCTACATTTGGAGACGACGCGGTCGCCGCCGGGGCGGGGCGTCGCAAAGATGACGACACAGGGAAAGACAGGGGGACACCATGCGCGCGGCGTTGCTGATCGCATTACTCGTGATCATCGGTCTCGGGGCGTACATTTATGTAGGTCAGGAGGAGCCTGGCCCAGGCGAGCGCCTGGGCGAAGCGTTGGATCAAACGATCGAAGACGCCGAGCGTCGGCTCGAGGAGGCCACGGAGTAGAAGCATCCGAGGCGCGCCCGGCCCATGCGATCGGACGCGCCGCCGCTGGAGCCGCCGCGTCTCGCGCGCTGCTCTCAGCGCGTCGACCGATCTGCTAGCGCAATTTTCACGATCCCTGATTCGTTGAGGGGCTTCACGGGCGCCATTGGATTTGAGAGCCTTCGCCTGCACAAGATGTGGAGGCGGAGAGCATGTTGCGGACCTATTCTGACGATCTGGCGCAGCGGGTGCTCGATGCGGTGGCGGCCGGGGCTTCGGCGCGGGCTGCGCCGGCGCGGTTCAACATCGGCGCCGCTGCGGCCGTGCGCTGGGCGCGGCGCTGGCGTGAGACGGGCGAGCGGCGCACAGCGACCGGGCGGCGCGGGTGACGATCTGTCGGTTTTTCGACCGGCGCGGCTGGTCGTTCAAAAAAGACCAGCCATGCGGACGAGCAGAGCCGAAGAGACGTCGCCGCGGCGCGCCGGGCTTGGCTCGCCGAGCCGCCCGACCTCGATCCCGAACGCCTGATCTTCATTGATGAAACCTGGCTCAACACCAAGATGGCGCGGTTGCGCGGCCGAAGCCTTCGCGGCGACCGCCTGCGGGCGAGCCCGCCCCAAGGCCACTGGCGGACGACCAGCGTCGTCGCCGGCCTCAGGCTCTCCGGCGTCGACGCGCCGATGCTGATCGAAGGGCCGATCAACGGCGAGATCTTCAGCGTCTATTTCAAGCGGTTCCCGGCGCCGAGGCTGGCGCCCGGAGTCATCGTGATCATGGACAATCTCAGGAGCCAAAAGAGCGCGCGGGCGCGCCAGGCGATCGAGGCGAGGGGTAGGGGCGGAACTCCGCTTCTTGCCGCGCCTAGAGCGTGTCATGTTGAAGTAGACGCATATCCGCAATGGGCGAGGTAGCGGCCGCATTCCTCTGGTGAGAAGCGA
>JBCBCG010000150.1:0-11027 GCA_038530925.1 Pseudomonadota bacterium | reverse complement strand
AAGGGTGCCGGCGCCGTTTTTCCGCGGTCTCCGGCGCGCCATCGGAGCCCCCGACCCAACGCCACCGCCGCGACCCTGTCGCCCAAGCCAGACGCACGCCCATGACCGAGCCCGCCCATGACCGAGCCCGCCGCCGCCGTCGCCGCCGCCGAGTTCTTCTCCGCTGAGCGCCTCGTCGCGTTGACCAGCTTCGCCTTCGCCGGCACCTGGACGCCCGGCCCGAACAACATGATGCTCGCCAATTCCGGCGCGAGTTTCGGGTTTCGGCGCAGCGTGCCGCATGCGCTGGGCGTCGCGCTCGGCTTTCCGGCGATGGCGTTCTGCGTCGCGCTGGGGCTTGGCGAGGCGTTCCAACACTCGGCGCTGCTGCGCGAGAGCCTGCGCTGGGGCGGCGCGGCGATGCTGCTCTACCTCGCCTGGCGCGTCGCCACCGCCAGCGCCGCGCCCGGCGACGGCGCTTTGACCGCTGGACGCCCCTTCACCTTTTTCGAAGCCGCGGCGTTCCAGTGGATCAACCCCAAGGCGTGGATGATGGCGATCGGCGTCGCTTCGACCTATCTGGTCGGCGCGGCGCCTTTGGCCGAAGCGGCCGCGGTCGCCGCCGCCTTCATCGCCGCCGGCCTCAGCTCCGCGCATGGCTGGGCGGGCTTCGGCGCCGGCATGCGGACATGGCTCTCCAAAGGTCGGCGCCTGCGCTTCTTCAATATCGCGATGGGCGTCGCTTTGGCGCTGTTCGTGCTGCCGATGGTGCTCGCCGATTTCTGAGCCCGCCTTCCGCGCCGGCGCGCGACAATAAGGCCGAAACGCGGCGATTTGCCAAAGGCGCTGACGCGCAAAATCCGCTAATGCATCCGCGGGCCGCCGCGACATCTCGGCGAGATGATCGAAGGCGGCTCGCTCGTTCTGGCGGCGAAACTCGGCTCATTTTGACGAGCCGCGGCGCCGGCATCCGGAAGGATGATGGTCGGAAGAAGGTCGGCCAGGAAGAGACGTCCAAACACGGAGATACGCCATGACCGATATTGTAATCGCCAGCGCAGCGCGCACGCCTGTCGGCTCGTTCAACGGCTCTTTCGCCAACACGCCGGCCCATGAGCTCGGCGCCGCGGTGATCACCGCTGTGATCGAACGCGCCGGCGTCGCCGCGGAAGAGGTGTCCGAGACCATACTCGGCCAAGTTCTGACCGCCGCCCAGGGTCAAAACCCGGCGCGCCAAGCGCATATCGCCGCCGGCCTGCCGAAAGAAAGCTCCGCTTGGGGCATCAACCAGGTTTGCGGCTCGGGCCTGCGCGCCGTGGCGCTCGGCGCTCAGCATATCGCGCTCGGCGACGCGTCGATCGTGATCGCCGGCGGGCAGGAGAGCATGAGCCGCTCCACCCACGCCGCGCATCTGCGCGCCGGCCAGAAGATGGGCGACCTCTCCTTCATCGACACCATGATCAAGGACGGTCTCTGGGACGCGTTCAACGGCTATCATATGGGCCAAACCGCCGAGAACGTGGCTCAGCAATGGCAGATCAGCCGCGACCAGCAGGACGAATTCGCACTCGCCAGCCAGAACAAAGCCGAAGCGGCGCAGAAGGCCGGCAAGTTCCAGGACGAGATCGCGCCCTTCACGGTGAAGACCCGCAAAGGCGAGACCATCGTCGCAGATGACGAGTACATCCGCCATGGCGCGACCATCGAAGCGATGCAGAAGCTGCGCCCCGCCTTCGCGAAGGAAGGCTCGGTGACCGCCGGCAACGCCTCCGGCATCAATGACGGCGCCGCGGCGACCCTGTTGATGACCGCCGATGAGGCCGCCAAGCGCGGGATCACGCCGCTCGCCCGCATCGCGTCTTACGCGACGGCCGGCGTCGACCCGTCGATCATGGGCTCGGGCCCGATCCCGGCCTCGCGCAAAGCGCTCGAGAAAGCGGGCTGGAAGGTCGATGATCTCGATCTGGTGGAAGCCAACGAAGCCTTCGCCGCCCAGGCCTGCGCCGTGAACAAAGACATGGGCTGGAACCCGGACATCGTGAACGTGAACGGCGGCGCGATCGCCATCGGTCATCCGATCGGCGCCAGCGGCTGCCGCGTGCTGAACACGCTGCTCTTCGAGATGAAACGCCGCGACGCGAAGAAAGGCCTCGCCACGCTCTGCATCGGCGGCGGCATGGGCGTCGCTCTCTGCGTCGAGCGGCCCTGATGCCCCGGCGCGGCGCCGAGAGCCACGCGTCGCAAAGAGCGGGCGCCGCCCTGCTCCGAAGCGCATGCGCGGCGCCGCGTCTTACGATGCCGCGTCTTACGATGCCGCGTCTTACGATGCCGCGTCTTACGATGCCGCGTCTTGCGGCGCTGCGTATTGCGGCGCTGCGTTTAACCGCGACGCTCCTTTGCGCCGTCGGCTTGCAGGCGAGCGCCGCGCTCGCCTGCGAAGCGCAATCCGACGGCTTCGGCGGTCTTGAGCTCGATTGCGACGATGGCGCTTATGGCGTGCTGCGAACCGACCAATTCGGCGCCGTCACGGGCGTGATCAGCGAGGAAGAGGTCGATCTCCAGCGCGACCGCTTCGGCAATGTCGAGGGCGTGATCGGCGACCGCGAAATCTCCGCCGAGGCGGATCGGTGGGGTGGCCTCTCCGGCCATTACGGCGACGATCCATTCCGCACCGAACCGACCGACGAAGGCGGCTTCACCGTCGACTATGGCGGCGAAAGAGCCGAGTGCGCGGAGGAAAGCTTCGGCGTCACGCGCTGTGACTAACCGCCCGCGGGCGCCGACCAACCATCATCGTTCAAACAAGATCTCGAAACGGAGGGAACCATGGGAAGAGTAGCGCTCGTCACGGGCGGAAGCCGGGGCATCGGCGCCGCCATTTCAAAGGCGCTGAAAGCGGCTGGCTGCACCGTCGCGGCGAATTACGCCGGCAATGACGCCGCCGCCGCCGCGTTTAAAGAAGAGACCGGCATCAACGTCTACAAATGGTCGGTCGCCGACTATGAAGCCTGCGCCGCTGGCGTGAAGCAAGTCGAGGCTGATCTCGGTCCAATCGACATCGTCATCGCCAACGCCGGCATCACCCGCGACGCGCCGTTCCACAAAATGACGCCGGAGCAGTGGCAACAGGTGATCGACACCAACCTCACCGGCGTCTTCAACACGGTTCATCCGGTCTGGCCCGGCATGCGCGAGCGCAAATTCGGCCGCGTCGTCGTGATCAGCTCCGTCAACGGACAAAAGGGCCAGTTCGCCCAAGTGAACTACGCCGCCACGAAAGCCGGCGATATCGGCATCGTCCGCTCGCTCGCCCAAGAAGGCGCCCGCGCCGGCATCACCGCCAACGCGGTCTGCCCTGGCTACATCGCGACCGAAATGGTGATGGCGGTGCCCGAGAAAGTGCGCGAGAGCATCATCGCCCAGATCCCGGCCGGCCGCCTCGGCGAGCCCGAGGAAATCGCGCGCTGCGTCGCCTTTCTCGCCTCGGATGACGCCGGCTTCATCAACGGCTCGACGATCTCCGCCAACGGCGCCCAGTTCTTCGGCTAAGGCGAAAGCGGCGGGCCCGCCGCCGCCCTCTCCGCAGCGCGACACGCCGCTCGGCGGAGAGGGCGGCGGAGAGGGCGCGGGGTGGGCGGGCGGGCGCGCTCTCGCCGCGCGGGATCTCCGCCGGCGCGCCGTCGCCGCTCACTCTCGATGAACACGCCGACCCATCTTCTGGTCGCGGCGGCCGCTTTCGGGCGGCCGGGGCGCCGTCCTGTGACATCCGCCGCGCTGATCGGCGGCATGCTGCCGGATCTCTCGCTTTATCTGCTGGTCGCCTATGAACGTTTGGCGCTGGGGCGGGATTTTCAGACGATCTTCGAGCGAAGCTATTTCTCGCCGCTCTGGCGGGGCGTCTTCGCCGTCGACAACTCCGCGCCGCTCTACGCCGCGCTCCTCGGGCTCGGCCTCTGGCTGCGCCGCCCTTGGCTCTGGGCCCTGGCCGGCGCGGCGCTCCTCCATATCGCCCTCGACTTGCCGCTCCACCATGACGACGGCCGAGCGCACTTCCAGCCATTCACTGACTGGATCTATCAAAGCCCGGTCAGCTATTGGGACATGCGCGCGTATGCTGCCTATGTCATCCCACTCGAAGCCGCGCTGTCGCTCTGCCTGTGTTGGATCTTGTGGCGCCGCTTCCACGGATCGCTCGCCCACGCGCCCATCGCCCTTGGAGCCGCGCTCCAAATCGTCGCTTTAGCAACTTGGACCCTGCTGTCGCTTTGACCTAAAGCGTCTGTAAACTTGATCGGGTTTTGGTTGATAGGGCGGTCCGTCACCTCTTGGACAGACCGCCCTTCGGCGTCGGAGCCGATCAGTGATCGGACTCCCCACATGAGTGCGCGCCATTATTCAATAATATAGAGACTCCGCGCCGCTGATGGCGAGATCAAGGTCGGTGTCTCTGGCGAGCATTGCATCGAAAAGCTCTTCATCAGTATACTTCGATAGCTTGGCGCTTCTGTCAAAATTCACGCCGACAGAATTATAATCATCAAATTGCAGCACGACACTACTGTTCCCTGCTCTGGAGACGGAGACAGAACTCAACCACTCCGAAGCGATCTTTAAAAAGTCACGACCTAGGGTGAACCGGTTGACTTGGTCATGTCCAACATCCGCGCCCGAGATTACAACGGTGTCATCGCTATCGCCGCCTCGCAAATCATAGAGGTCGTGACCAGAGCCGCCAACAAGAACATCGGCGCCCTTGCCACCTCTGAACCAATCGTCGCCAGCTCCGCCGACTAAAAGATCGTCGCCCTTACCACCCCACAAATTGTCATCGCCTTTCTCACCATATAGCAGGTCATCACCATGCTGCCCGCTCAAGCGATCTCTTCCTTCGCCCCCCCAAATAATGTCGTTACCCTGCTCGCCGAAGAGTCGATCATCTCCAGCGCCTGCAAAAATCTCGTCATTACCTTTCCCGGCTCTAACTTTGTCGGTTCCTTCCAGGCCATAGATTACATCGTCGCCACTTCCACTCCGCAGATGATCGCTGCCCGAGGACCCAACAATTTGATCGGCGTCGCGTGTCCCCTTCGCCACAAGCTCGAAATCGTCTATTCTCTTGATTTTCGTGAAGCTCCAGTCGACGTCGTCGCGAAGGTCTTTTATGTCCTGCGCAGCTACGCCGTCATTGTAAAGATCACCTCCGGTGAAAATGAGGGCCTCATAATCAAGAGCATGATAACTGAGCGCGACGGCTATATCTCCTGACGCTTCACTCGAATCCGGATAAAATTCGAAATTGTCAGTTGAAATATTTTTTAGACTGTAGCTCTGCCCCTTCAAGATCAATCCGTCCCCGTTAACGAGGTTCAGCGTCCACTCTACGCTTGCGTGATGAATTTTAACGCGATCCTCGAACAGAAGCTCGACGTCACTGTCTGTAAATGCGCCGTCCTCATTTTTATCGAGGTCATCTTCAGAATAACCAATCAATACAAACTTGTCCGTATGCGGAGAAAACCCTTCCACACGGTCCAGACCGTCTCCTTTTCGAAAAACGATTGTAGCATCAGACTCCTTGTTATTCTTAACTTTGAGATAATCATCACCAATTCCACCGAAATAGATGTCGCTCTGCGCGCCTCGCATGACGCCAGAGCCCTTCGCGGTCAGAACGTCATCGCCGGAACCGCCGACCAAGATGTCATCGCCGCTATGTCCGCTGATCCGGTCATTTCCAGCGCCGCCAACGACGATGTCGTCGCCCTTCTGACCCATCAGATGGTCGTTGCCACCGTATCCGAAGATTATGTCGTCCTCGTCTCCATATCGCAATTCTTGAGGAAGATTTTCGACCCGCGACACACCTTCGCCATCGGCGTTTGGTCGTAAAACAACGCCGTCAAAGTAACGATGCGAGTTCGAAACGGCGAGTACATTTTCGGGATCGGCGAGCTGCAGCCCGCGAAATTCAACCGAACGAGAACCAGTCGCAATATAGGGCCCATCGAAATCGCCCCAACCAATCAGATCGTCGTAAAACTGGGCCATATCGCGCGTGTCGGGATTGTTGTCCGTTTTGGCGATCACGATTGGGTTGGTAAGGATCGCGTTCTTTCCACCAATCGCCATCGGCGTATGCACATACGCTCGCGCGTCAGCCAGGATCGCATTCTCAACGTCCGGAGCATTCCGTCCGGCTGAGATCGCCATGTTTGTTACTTTCCACGCAGTGAAGTCATTGATCGGGATTTGATCGCCATCTTGCGCCCGGCCATGCACATCCAGCGCGACGCCTGTCCAATGCGGACCATAGGTGAGGAGCGGCGAGATCGAGGCGTCATGCTCTATGGTATGCGCTGTATTGCCGTCGAACGTTCCGAAAGGCGCCTTCTTTCCCGGATGCCCCTTCGCGTCCGGGAACTTTTGGTCTGGCCTCGAGAACCAGAAACCCTGTCCACCGGGCACGCCGACTGCATGATTGTCGATGAAATCGTTGCCTACATTCGTGATCCAAAACGCAGACGCGCGCTCGTCAACGATGGTGTGAACCATCGTGATGTCGTCGACGCGGTTCTCCCGCGGCGTCGAACGCGGCAGCATCGCGAGGTTTCCAGAGAACAGGTTGCCCGTCTCAGTGCCATCTTCGATATAGTAGCTGTGTCCAATCGTGTCGTATACGACGTTGTCTTCGAGAAGCAGATTGTCGGTGGCGTGCACGACAATGCCGCGCTGAAACGTGTCATGAACAGAGACGTCGCGGACGTAGGATCCACTTTGATCACCGCCATGATGGAAGTGGACCGGATATCTTCCAAGCTCTCCGGAAATACCGAGTTGGGAAAACTCCACACCATCTATTGAAACTTCAGTGTCGTTTAGAAACACCGTGTGACCACCGTAACCGTCTCTCGCAGTGTGACCCTCCTTGGTGCTGCTATTGGCGATTTCGCGCGCTTCTGGATCCTCTTCGCCAATGATTCGGATATTGCGCGACAAGTTGGCGACTTCGCCACGCATATCCAAGATTTTCCCATTTTCGAGCTCTTGCTGCTCTCCGTAATGCTGGAATTGAAGTGGCGCATCGAGTGTTATCACGCCATCGTTTATCGATTGGATAAACCTATCTTCAACTTCGAAACTGTTGAAGTCGGTTGGCGCGATCGCAATCTTATCGCCAACTTTCCAACCAGACGCGTCTAACACGGAAATCGTATTGGCGCCGGCGCTTACCGTCCCGTCAAGTTGCGTCCAGCTCTTCGCCTCTGCGCCATGCAAACTGACCTTAGCGCCCGGCGCTGCGATCAACATTTTCGAGTGGAACGCCTCGTTCATGTGGTCGTGGCCGCTATGACCGTGCATATCTGGACTTTGCACGCCTTCTTCGTGCATGCTGTGATCAGCCTGGCCTTCGACCCAATTGGCCAATACGACTTTAGGATCGCTCTCTCGACCCGTTAAAACGATCTCGAAGAGATGCGTGTGAGGCTCAAGCGGCGTCCCGGCTTCAAGCTCCCCGAATACGATCAAGTTATCGACGTGGAGCGTTAAATCGGATGTGTCTCTGACTTCAAGCGACCCATGGATAACGAGCGCGCCATCCACTGTCGCATCTTGGTCGAGGCTCACGACGACGCCCTTCGGAATTACAACATCCCCACGCTCGGTTACAAAATGCGTCGCCGCATACGTCCAACTGACGCTCTCAACCGCGTCGTCCATATCATGCGAATGCATCATCATTCTGGATTCCCCCTCTCAACTTCACATCCGGCGCAATGAACCGCCGACAATTGATCCGCAGCGCCCTGCTGCGAATCGCGTTAAGACTTTCAGAACCGCGGCTTAACATTTGGTAAACGACCGGCATTGGCTGCACACGCCACAATTAAGTCAAATTCCGAGTTGCGCCGAAGCGAATAAATCGGAATAATTTCGAGGTTATTGAGCTTACTATAACAGATAAAACCGAAATAATATCTTCTGAGCTTGAAATGAATGATGCGAACATCCACGTTCAAAAAGAACGGAGTCACTGCATGGCACACGGACGAGATCGCGGAGAGAATGTGGCGCAGATATGTCGTTGTCGGACACTTAAAAAAATTGGCGCCTGTTGGGCGACACGATTCACGTCGGCGCCTGATTTTAATTCAAGCTCCCAAAAGGGAGCCTTTGATGACGATATGAACGGTTGTGATGCATATCCCCACCCGATGGCTTCTCGTTTCCAAGACGCTTCTTTTAGGAGCGAGCGGAGGGCGCAACGATGACGCAGACCAGTTCACAGCGTCAAGCGTTCAGAGACCTCCACAACTGCGTCACCCGAAAGTTCCGCAGTACACAATACTGGAACATGTAAACGATTTCTTTTCGCGAAAACAAATATATGCCGACGCAAATCAGGCGATGTTAAGATAACGTCACGAGACCCAGATCGCCGATCTTGCTCAAGGCGTTGCAAATTCTGCTTGAGAGCCTCCGATTGCTGCTCTTCGAGGAGGAGCGCTTTGCTTCCACCTGGCGCGTCCACGAGCGCTTTTGTCAGCTTTGAAAGCGCGTCCTGATCGAAAATCCGCACGTCCAAGCGCATGTCGGAGCCGGCGTATTGATTGGTGATCTGCCGCTTCAAATTTGACCGTACGAGCTCCGTTAGCATCGACGGATTCGGCTCTGCATTCGCGAATTCGAGAACCGCCTGCATAATCAGACGAATGTTACTAATGCTGATGTCTTCCGCAATCAGTCTTTGCAGCACGTCCGCTAGCCGAGGCAATGTGATACTCTTTATCGCCTCGGTGACAATGTCCCCAAGCGACTCTTTCGCGCGTTCTATCACGCGATTTGTTTCGGCGACTGTCATAAATTCTGCGGCGTGACACGAAATCATGTCAGCGACGAACAAGCGCATAGCGAAAGTGTTGTCCGCAGCTTCTCCGAGATCGGAAGCTGCCTCCGCGGTCGAGGGATCCTCGATCGACCAGATCGAGCGCCCACTACGCATAACATGGACTAACCTCAGCCCAAGCTCTTTTGGCTTATCAGTTTCAGGCGATTCTTGCGGACCGATGATCAACTGATCGATGGGACTCAAAGAAATCTCTGCAACCGGAACACCTTCAATCTCGCATCGCAATCCGTACGGCGGCAACTTCTTATCATAATAAAGATCAACGATAGGTGCTACAAAACCAAACTCGCGCGCGAACCTATTCCGCGCCTCTACGAGGATCTCCTTGAGCTTCCACTCGCCAAGACTAACCATGACGTTCGGGCCGACATCGATATTTGCGGCGGAGACGATATTCGGCTCTTCTAGTCGATCTACAAGGGCCTGCGCCTTTGCTTCGAGCTCAGCAGCTTCATCCGCGCCGGCGCCGCCCTCCGCGCCGTCCGCATCGACTGTTTCACCATCAGCGTCGGGCTCGCCTGAGCTGGGCGCGCGCCATCGAGCCGCAAGCGGAGGCGCCGCGAACGCTGCTGCGATCGCCAACAGAATGAGCGTTGGCATCCCAGGAACGAGCGAGATACCGGCCAATGTAGCGGCCGAAATCTGCAACGCCCGGTGGTCCGAGAGAAGTTGATTGGTGATGTCTTGGCCCAAGTTTGGGTCAGCGTCGTCGGCGCTTGCAACACGTGTCACAATGACGCCCGCAGAAATCGCGACAAATAAAGCCGGGACCTGTGCAATCAATGCATCGCCAATGGAAAGGAGCGAATACTGGCTCAGAGCATCGCCAAAATTCATCCCTAACTGGACCATGCCGACTAACAGCCCGCCGATCAAGTTGATTAGAATAATTATGATGCCCGCAATGGCATCGCCTTTCACAAATTTCATAGCTCCGTCCATGGAGCCGAAAAACTGGCTTTCCTGCTGGAGCGCTGCGCGGCGAGCCCTCGCATCTTCCTGAGTTATTTCTCCATTTCGAAGGTCCGCGTCGATCGCCATTTGCTTACCTGGCATCGCATCAAGCGTGAATCGCGCGCTCACTTCGGCGACCCGCTCCGAGCCCTTGGCGATGACAGTAAGGTTCACCAGAATAATGATAAAGAAGATCACCAAGCCAACGATGACGTTACCTGCGACGACGAACTCGCCGAAAGTCTCGATCATCTGCCCAGCGTACCCTTCGCTCAGGATCAGCCGCGTGGTGGTGACAGACAGCGCCAAACGAAAAATCGTCGAAAGGAGAATGAGCCCAGGAAGACTCGACATCTCTACGGGCGATTCTAGAAACAGAGATCGAACTAATAGAATAACCGCGAACCCGAGATTTAAACATACAAATACGTCAACCAAGAAAGCGGGAACAGGTAGGATCATCAGCCCCACGGCCATGATCACCACGGCGGAGAGAGCAAGTTCCGCCCCCCCCGGCAGTCTCTTTAGCGAAACGTACAGATTCTCTGCTGGGGCGGTGACGGCCATCAGAAGTCGACCCTGACGCGTCCTCGGTCGGTTTGCAGGTCAACGAAATCGCTTGTGATCTGGCCCACAGAGACGCCCTGTCGAAGTTCGTCGCCCTCTTGGTACCTAACGCCATCCACTAGAATTGCGGGTTCTGGCGAGAGCATCACAGCCTCGACAGCCGGAGGCTCGATCACTTCGCTGTCTGGGTCAAAGGTTGTGACATCCGCCAAGAGCGGCGCTCCATCACCACAGGTCTGAGCGTATTCATTCTGTATCGCCTGCCACTCAGGCGCCTTGGCGCTTGGATAGCCGCCGCTCACACCGACATGAGCCGCCGCGTCTTCAACAAGAAGGTGATCGAACCCAGCAGTCTCCAAGCGCCCTCGCAACCAGGCGGCCGCGGCCCCGCCATCACACGACGAAGCAACCTGGGTCACCGAGGCGCCAGCGGAATGATCTGAGTCGCCGGTGCGCCATAAGTCCTGCATCGCATCTTCACCCCGAGACGCCAGAGCCGCGGCGCCCTTCAGATGCGGCGCGGTGAGCGCTTCAATGGTCTTCGGATCGAACGCGAGGCGCTCCCGGTTCGAACCATCGTGAGGAAAAACTTCATGCGGTCGTTCAATAGGTTGGAAAG
>JBCBCG010000149.1:0-11150 GCA_038530925.1 Pseudomonadota bacterium | reverse complement strand
GCGCAGCGACGCGCCGGCGAGCCGCCGAACGCCGAGGCCGGCGCCGATCCGCTCAGCCAGCGCCCGCCGCCATGATCAGAGCGCGATATCGATGTGTTTGACGACGGCCTCGGCGTTCGGGTCGTCGCTCATCCGCCCCGCGCGCCAATCAAGCAGGACGGCGCCGTAGAGAAGATAATCGCCCGTGCCGAAGCCCTCGCCCAAAAGCGCCGCGCAAAAGGGGTCGGCGAGCGTGAAATCGATCAGGCTGTCGATCGCCGCCTCGCGCGGAAAGGAAGGGTGCGCGTGAGGCTCGAGAAAGGGCTCGATCTCCGCCGCCCTCAACCAGTCGATCAAGACCGCCCTCGATACGCTCGCCCCATCGGCCCGCGTCGCGCTGTCGACCCAGGCGAAACCCTCATCGCTGCCGCCATCATAGCGCAGACAAAGCATAACGACGCCTTGCGCTTCGAAGAGATCCAGAAAGAACGCCAGCGCCTCGCCATCAGTCGTGATCGCAGCGCCGGGCGCGCGGCCATCGGTGAGCGTGACCGTCGCGGAAGAGCCCGCCCGCGCCACCGAGAAATGAACCGTTGAGGGGCCGCCGAGATAGTCCGGCGGCGGCAAATACTCGAAATCCTCAGCCGGCGGCGCGCCAAACTCGTCTTCCTCGCCTTCGAGGAGCGGCGGCGTGTTCGTCTCGAAATCGTAGATGAAAGGCATCGGATCCCTTTCCAATCGATGCGGCGAGGAGCCTCAGCGGAACACCGCCTCCACCGTGTCGGAGGGCAGCGGCGGGGCGCCGAGGTCGCGGGCGGTGCGGGTGAACACGAAGCCGAAGATGAGCCCGTAGAGAGGCGCGAAGATCAAGCCGAAGCCGTGGACCACCAGCGCCAGCGTGCCGAAGCTCATCGGTTCGCGCGCTCCGGAGACGACGCCGAAAAAGCTGACCAAAGGAAAGGCGATCAGCGCGGCGATGAAATTCGCGAGAAAGGCGGTGATCACGAAATCGACGATGCGGCGGGCGGCGCGCTTATGCTTGCGCCAGAACATGACGCCGCCGACGATCGCGTAGCTGAGCCCGCCGAAGGGAACCGACAGCGCGGCGATCAGCCCCGTGATCCTCACCGCCTCGGCGGCGTCGCCTCGGCCCATTTGCTCGCCAAGCCCCATCAGCCCCAGACCGCAGCCGCCGATGATCAAAGGCGCGGCGATCAGCGCCAGAAAAAACGCGGCGCGGTTCGGCAGCTTGCGGCTTTGAACGGCGTCCGGCTCGGCGGCCATGGGCGGCGGCTCCTTTCGCTCCGATCGCGCGATCGCGTCCATGTGGCGCTCCTTAATCTCTCGGCGGCGTCAGCGCCGCCAGGGACGAACCGATGTTTTCCGAACGCCTGCGATCCAACGCAAGCACAGCATGGTGGCCGCGCCGGCCCCGGTGAGATAGAGCGCCGCCGCGGGGGTGACGCCGCGTTCGACCTGTTCGAGCGCGATGGTCGCGCCGACGCCGATGATCGCGCCGGCGGCGGCGAAGGCGGTTCGGCGCGTCAGGCGCAGGCTCCACAGCAGGGCGAAGGCCGGCGCGGCGCCGCCGAAAGTCAGCAGCAGGAAGGCCGGCGCAAGATCGGCGGCGGTCGCTTGGGTCATCGCCCAGGCGGCGAAAAAGGTTCCCTCTTCAAGGCGATAGAGTAGGAACGCCGCCGTCAGCGTGATCAGAAAAACGGGCGACGTGGAGGCGAGCAGCCCGAGCGCGAGCCGCAGATACGGCCGCCGCTCCGGCTCTGGCCAATACTCTCGCGAGAGCGGCCGCAACCGGATCTCGAGCCCGAGCGCGCCGGCCGGCTCCGCAGCCCGCCGCGCGCGCCGCGACGCCTCCGCGCGGTCGATGCGCCGCTTGTCGCCCTTGTCTCGCTTGTCAGCGCCACGCTTATCAGCGTCGCCTTCATTGGCGCCGCCTTCATTGGCGCCGCCCTCATCGCCGGATGGATCGGCCGGAGAGAGCGCCCAAAGCGTTCCAAGGCCGCGACGCGCGCCGCCGCTGCGGCGGCGCGGCCGAGGCGCGCGCGCCGTCTGCGCAGCGTTCGAGAAGCCGTGACGCGGCGCGACCGCGAGATAGCCCCTCATGTGCAGATCATCATTGCCCACAGGCGTCGCGTCCCCTCCGCAACGGCTCCCGAGCCGTCCGCAACAGGCGAGAAGCCTAGCGCGCCAAGTAGGGCCGCTCGAAGGCGCCCGGCGCCGCCTTCCCGCCCCGGCTAAGGCGCTCCATCCGCGGAGGGCGGGAGCGGCGGCGAAGATCGAGGCGCAGGATCGAGGCGCAGGATCGAGGCGCAGGATCAAAGCGAAGGATCGGCGCGCGCTGCGGGATCGCTTCGGCTCAGGCGGCGCGGCCGCCGACGGTGAGCCCGTCGATCAGGATCGTCGGCTGCCCCACCGTCACAGGCACACCCTGCCCGTTCTTGCCGCACATGCCGATGCCCGGATCGAGCGCCATGTCGTTCCCGATCATGCGCACTCGCCTCAGCGCCGTCGGCCCATCGCCAATCAGCGTCGCGCCCTTCACCGGATGGTCGACCTTTCCGTTCTTAACCCGATAGGCCTCGGTGCAGTTGAAGACGAACTTGCCGTTGGTGATGTCGACCTGCCCGCCGCTGAAACCGACCGCGTAGATCCCATCCTTGACCGCGGCGACCACTTCCTCCGGCGCTTTGTCGCCGCCCAGCATGAAAGTGTTGGTCATGCGCGGCATCGGCGCATGCGCGTAGCTTTGCCGGCGTCCATTGCCGGTGGAGGCGCCCGCGCCGCCTTGGCTCGCGCCCATCAGCCGCGCGTTCTGGCGATCCTGCATATAGCCGGTGAGCACGCCGTCTTCGATCAGCACGGCGCGGCCTGACGGCGTGCCTTCGTCATCGATGGTGATGGAGCCGCGTTTCTCCGGGAGCGTGCCGTCATCCACGACCGTGACGCCTTTGGCCGCCACTTGCTCGCCCATAAGGCCGGCGAAAGCGGAGGTCTTCTTGCGATTAAAGTCGCCCTCGAGCCCATGGCCGACCGCTTCATGGAGGAGCACGCCGCACCAGCCCGGCCCGAGCGCGACCTCCATCACGCCGGCCGGCGCCTCTTGCGCATCGAGGTTCACAAGCGCCTGGCGCAGAGCTTCTTTAGCGAGTTTCTGCAGCCCTTCGGGTGTTGTGAGCGGACCATAGCCATGGCGCCCGCCCGCGCCGGCCGACCCGCTTTCGCGCCGACCGTCCTTCTCCACGATCACCGAGACGTTCACACGGCACATCGGCCGGGCGTCTGAGAAACGCGCGCCATCGGGCCTCAGGATCGCGATCTCCTGCAAGCCGCCGGCGATGGAGAGCGAGACCTGCGCGACGCGCGGATCCTGCTCGCGCACCCACGCGTCCATCTCCCGCAGCAAAGCGGTTTTCGCAGCGAAGGGCGCAGCCTCGAGCGGGTTCTCATCGCCGTAAAGCCGCTGATTGGCGCCGGTCGGCGCGGACGCGGCCACGCCGCCGCCAGCGCGCGCGGCCAGCCGCGCCGCTTCGCTCGCCCGCTTGATCGACGCCTCGCTGATCTCCGGGCTGTGCGCGTAGCCGATCGTCTCGCCCTGCACGACGCGCAAGCCGAAGCCCTCGGACGCGCCGAAATTCGCCGAGCGCAGCCGGCCGTCGTCGAACGCCAGGCTCTCGGATCGGCTCCGCTCGAAGAAAAGCTCGCCATCATCGGCGCCGGCGCACGCCTCGGCGATCAGACGGCGCGCAGCGGCTTCATCCACTTGATCGGCGAACGGATCGTAAAGCGCCTGAGGTTCGGCGCGGCCGGCGGTCGCCTCGTCGGACGGTGGCGTCATGCGGTTCGGTCTCCTTCAATGAAGCCGCGCCCGACGACGGGCCTCAGCGGCGTTCTTGTCGCGCTCTCGCCCTCTCGCAGCCTCTGCGCGGCGGTTTGCCGCGTCGAAGCGATTGCAGAGTGAGGCAGCTATGTTTAGCAACTTCGCAGCAAGAGCGAGCGAAGATCCCTAACACATGCGCAGAGGCGCGGCCGCGCCAAGGGCTGCGGCCAAGTTTTCTGCGCGCCTTCGGGTCTTTGGCGAGGATCAACAGCGGGACGCTAGCGGAATGGGCATGTTTCTAGAACGGATCACGGCGGCGAATCATCGGGCGCAGGCGCGAATGGGCGATATGGCGCTGCGGGCCGGGCTCGGCGCGGCGGCGTTGATCGCCTCCGCCGGCGCCGCGGGCGCGCAGTCGATCGGACAGTCCGAGCCTGGACAACTGAACCTCCAGGAGCCTGCGACCCAAGTCGCGCGGCAAGTGTACGACCTGCATAATTTTATGCTCGTGATCATCACCGGCATCACGATCTTCGTGCTGGCGCTGCTGGTGATTGTGATTTTGCGCTACAACAGCGTCGCCAATAAAGAACCTGCGACCTGGACGCATAATACGCCGATTGAAGTCACCTGGACCCTCGCGCCTGTCGTTATCCTAGTCATAATCGCGATACCCTCTGTGCAGCTTCTTTTGAAGCAAGAAGATTTCTCGAAAGTTGAGCCGGATATCGTGATAAAAACCACGGGTCATCAGTGGTATTGGAGCTACGAATATCCGGAGCAGGAGCTTGAGTTCGATAGCTTCATGCTGGGAAGCGGCGAAGCGCAGATGTCGGCGGAGGTTGAGGCCGAACTCGCCGAATACGGCTATCCGCCCCGAGCTTGGAAACTCGCAACCGACACCGCCGTGGTTGTGCCAGTTAACAAGACCGTCCTGGTCCAAGTCACCGCCGGCGACGTGATCCACGCCTGGGCTGTTCCAGCTTTCGGCGTCAAGGCCGACGGCGTGCCAGGGCGCGTGAACCAGACCTGGTTCAACGCTGAAAAAGAGGGCGTTTTCTTCGGCCAGTGCTCCGAGCTTTGCGGGAAGGATCACTCTTTCATGCCCATTACGGTGAAGGTCGTGAGCCAAGAGGTCTATGACGAGTGGGTCGCCTGCTCGCAAGCGAACGACGTCTCGGACTGCCCGACGCCGACGATGTTTGAGATCCTCGAGGCGCAAGAACGGGTCGCCGCGGCCGAGGCCGCGGCAGAGACGCGCCTCGCCGACGCGACTACGGAGCCGCGCTGAACCGCCGACGCCACATCGAGCGGCGCAGCCGGCGGATGGCGTCGCGCCGCTTTCACGACCAAACACGCCGAACGCGTGATGTAAGGAAGAATCCATGAGCGAAGCGGCGGCGGCCACGGCCGAAGCGGCGGGGATGAGAGGGGAGGGCGCGACGAGCGCCGAGGCGAGCGCGCGCGATTATTGGGCTCTGCTGAAGCCGCGCGTGATGTCGCTGGTGATCTTCACCGCCTTCGTCGGGCTTGTCGCGGCGCCAGGCGCGCCGCATCCGGTCATCGCGTTCGCCGCGATCCTCTGCATCGCGGTCGGCGCCGGCGCCAGCGGCGCGCTGAACATGTGGTGGGACGCCGATATCGACCGGATCATGGAGCGCACGCAAAAGCGGCCCGTCCCACGCGGCGCCGTCTCCGCCGAAGACGCGCTTGGCTTCGGCGCGGCGCTCGGCGCTGTCTCCGTGCTGTTCCTTGGGCTGTTCGCCAATCTGACAGCCGCGGCGCTGTTGGCCGGCACGATCCTGTTCTACCTCGTGATTTATACGATTTGGCTGAAACGAGCGACGCCGCTCAACATCGTGATCGGCGGGGCGGCCGGCGCGGCGCCGCCGATGATCGGCTGGGCGGTCGCCACCGGCGGGTCGCTGTCGCTCGAGCCCTTCGTTCTCTTCGCGATCATCTTTCTCTGGACGCCGCCGCATTCTTGGGCGCTCGCGCTGTTCCGAAACGACGACTACACGCGCGTCGGCGTGCCCATGCTGCCCGTCGTGGCCGGCGAGGCGGAGACGCGCCGCCAGATTTGGCTCTATTCGCTCGGCTTGACGGCGGCGGTGCTGAGCCTCTTGGCGACGCCCATCGCAGGCCCGGCCTATTGGCTCGCCAGCGTGATCCTCAGCGTGATGTTGCTGCGGAACGCGCTGCGCCTGCTGCGGCGGAGTACCGATCAGGCGCAGGCGGACAAGCATCTGGCTGAGAAGAAGTTCTTCGGCTTCTCGATCCTCTATCTGCTGCTGCTCTTCGCAGCGCTGTTGGCGGATGCGGGTTTGGCGGCGCTCGGCGTCGCGCCGGAGGGGCTCGCCGCGCTCGCGGCGGGGCTGTGAAGAAGAGACCGCCCAGCGCGCGGCGGCGCTGGGGCCTGATCGCCGCGCTCATCACGCTGTGCGCGGCCGCCGCTTTGGTGGGCGCGGCGCTGTGGCGAGCGCCGCCCCCTTAGAGCCGAATGCGCTGAATGCGCGCGACGAGACGAGACGAGACGAGACGAGACGAGACGAGGAGCGAACGATGTCCGGCAGCGCCGAGCATGAGATCTACAAGCGCCGCAGAGGGCGCAATATCGCGGTGGCGGCGCTGGTTGGCGGCTTCGTAGTTCTGCTCTTCACCGTGACGTTGGTGAAACTTCAGGAAAACGCCCGTAGTCCTTTCACCGAGTATTGGAACCCGAGCTATGCCGACGGAGTCCCCTATGAACCAACGGAATGACGCCGCCGCGACGCAACGCGCCGGCGCGCTGCGCAGCATGGCCGGCACGGTTCTGGTGGCCGTCTTCATGGGCGGCCTCGCCTTCGCCGCCGTGCCGCTATACGACTGGTTTTGCCGCGTCACAGGCTTCGCCGGCACCACGCAAGTAGCGGACGCCGCGCCGGGCGCCGTCGGCGATCACACCGTCCGCGTGTTCTTCGACGCCAACACGCATAACGAGATGCCGTGGGAGTTCCGCCCAAAGCAAACCAGCATGACCGTGCGGCTCGGTGAGCCGGCGCTCGCTTATTATGAAGTGCATAACCCCACCGATTATCCCATCACCGGGTCGGCGACCTTCAATGTCGCTCCACTCGACCTCGGCGGCTATTTCGCGAAAGTGCAGTGCTTTTGCTTCACCGAGACAACGCTTGAGCCAGGCGAGACGATGGAGATGCCCGTTAGTTTCTTCGTCGACCCCGAAATTCTTGAAGATGAGGAGAATAAAGACGTGACGACCTTCACGCTCTCCTACACCTTCTTCCGCATCGAACAGACCGCGGCGGTCGATGAGTGACGGCGCGCCGCATCCGCCTGCGGCGCCGCGGACCAAGAGGAAGCGGCGCTTGGATGTTTTAACGGTTTCGCGTCTAGGCTAGTCCCAAGGTCAGACGCGCCAGCTTTCGAAAGAGGACCAGAATGGCCGGTCATAAACAGCACGACTTCCATCTCGTCGATCCAAGCCCATGGCCGTTCATCGCCGCGATGGGCGCGCTGACGATGCTGACCGGCGCGATTTTCTGGATGAACGGCACGGACAATACGAGCTCTTGGCTGTTTTGGGTCGGCCTCGCGATCATTTTCTACGTCGCTTACGCTTGGTGGGCCGATGTGGTGAAGGAAGCCCATGGCGGCGATCATACGCCGGTGGTGCGGATCGGTCTGCGCTATGGCGTGATCCTTTTCATCATCTCCGAGGTGATGTTCTTCGTCGCCTGGTTTTGGATGTACTTCAAACACGCGCTGATCCCGATGCCGGCCACCACCGGCGATGTGGAGGCGCTGGGCGGCAATCATGGCGGCGTCGGCGTCTGGCCGCCCACGGGCGTCGAACTCGTGGATCCTTGGCATCTGCCGCTGTTGAACACGCTGATCCTGCTCACCTCGGGCGCCGCCGCCACATGGGCGCACCATGCTATCATGGAGAACGACCGCAAGGGCCTGGTGAACGGGCTGGTGCTGGCGATCGTGCTGGGCGTGCTCTTCACCGCGATCCAAGCGTACGAATATTACGAGATCTTCGAATATGGCTGGTTTGTGAATGAGACCGACCCTTCGGTCGGATGGATCTACGGCTCAAGCTTCATCATGGCCACGGGCTTTCACGGCTTCCATGTCTTGATCGGCACGCTGTTCCTCGGCGTTTGCTTGATCCGGGCGCTGAAGGGCCATTTCGCGCCGGAAGGCCATGTCGGCTTTGAAGCGGCGGCCTGGTATTGGCACTTCGTCGATGTGGTGTGGCTCTTCCTCTTCGCAGGGATCTATGTGGGCGCGGTTTGGGGTCTGTGACCGCGCCGCTGCGGGCTCGGGCGCGTTCGCCCGGGCCGCTGATCTGACGCCGAGTTGACCGGATGACGCGATCGCGACGGCTGTTGTTTCTCGCGACCTTCGGCCTCGGCGGCCTGGCGCTGCTGCTGTGGCTGGGCTTCTGGCAGCTCGATCGTCTCAGTTGGAAGCAAGGCCTGATCGCGGAGATCGAGGCCCGCGGCGAAGAGGCGTCGATCCGCGTGACCGGGACCGAGATCGCGGCGCGGGACGATCATCGCCGCGCCGTAGCCTCTGGCGCTTACGCAGCCGATGAGCCGCTGCGCTATCTCACCTCGCAAAAGGGCGTCGGGCCCGGCTTCCGCCTGATCCACGCCTTCGAGCTTGAGAGCGGCGTCCGCATTCTGGTCGATCGCGGCTTCGCGCCGGAGCCGATCGCGCCGCGTGGCGGCGCCGCGCCCCCGCCGCCCTCAGGGCCGCAGCGCATCGAAGGGCGCCTGCGCTGGCCGAACGAACGCTCAAGTTTCACGCCCGACCCCAACAGGGCTGACCGTCTCTGGTTCGCCCGCGACGTGCCCAGCATGGCCGCCGCGCTCGGCGCCGCGCCGGTCCTCTTAGTCGAAGCGCCGCCGCCCGGCGCCGCGCCCGCCGCGCCGTCGCCGAATTCAGGACCGATGCGCGCCGCGCCGATCGCCGCGCAGAGCTGGCCGCAGCCGCGGGCCGAGGCGATCGATCTGCCCAACAACCATCTCGGCTACGCCATCACTTGGTTCTCGCTGGCCGCTGTTTGGCTTGTCATGTCCGCCTTCCTGGGGTTCAGAAGGCGCGCGTGACGCCGCCGCGCCGAGCGAGCGGCTAGGGTGTGGCGAGGGCGGGCGCGGCGGGAGTGGGTGATGCGATATCTCAGCACGCGCGGCGACGCGCCGGTTCTCGATTTTGAAGGCGCGATGCTCGCCGGGCTCGCGCGTGATGGCGGGCTCTATGTGCCCGAGCGATGGCCCAGCCTGCCCGCCGAGGCGATCGGCGCGCTCGCCGGCGCGCCTTACGAAGCGGCGGCGGCGGAGATCCTCGCGCCCTTCCTCGGCGCCGGAGAGGGCGCGCTCGCGCCTGCGGCGCTGCAAGCGATGGCGACGCGCGCTTACGCCGCGTTCGCGCATCCGGCGCGCGCGCCTCTGATCCAGATCGGCGACAATGATTGGATCCTCGAGCTGCATCGCGGCCCGACGCTCGCCTTCAAAGACTTCGCCATGAAGCTGATCGGCCAGCTCTTTGAGGCGAGCCTGACGGCGCAGGGCCGCCGCGCCACCATCATCGGCGCCACCAGCGGCGACACCGGCTCGGCGGCGATGGAGGCCTTCCGCGGTTTGGACGCGGCGGATGTCTTCATCCTCTATCCGCATGGCCGCGTCTCGGAGGTGCAGCGCCGGCAAATGACGACGCCGGCCGAGCCCAATGTGCATGCGCTCGCGATCGAAGGCTCCTTTGATGATTGCCAAGCGCTCGTCAAAGCGATGTTCAACGATTTCGCCTTCCGCGACCGGCTGGGCCTGGCGGCGGTGAACTCGATCAACTGGGCGCGCGTCGCGGCGCAGGTGGTCTATTACTTCACGGCCGCCGTCGCGCTCGGCGCGCCGGGCCGGGCGGTGTCGTTCAGCGTGCCGACCGGCAATTTCGGCGACATCTACGCGGGATGGACGGCGCAGCGCATGGGCTTGCCGATCGAGCGGCTGGTGATCGCGACCAATGAGAACGACATCCTGCACCGCGCGATGGAGAGCGGCGTCTACCAGCCGCAAGGCGTGCGCCGCACCTCCGCGCCGAGCATGGACATTCAGGTCTCCTCGAATTTCGAGCGCGCGCTCGCCGATGCTTACGACCGCGACGCCGGCGCCGTCTCGGCCTTGATGGCGGATCTGAAGACCGAAGGCGCCTTCACCATCGCGCCCGAGCCGCTCGCGCGGCTGCGCGCCGCCTTCGACAGCGCGCGCATCTCGGAGGCGGAGGTCGCCGCCGAGATCAAGCGGGTGCATGACGAGACCGGAGAGGTGATCGATCCGCACACCGCGATCGGTGTGGCCGCCGGCCGGGCGCGGCGCGGCGATCCGAGGACGCCGATGATCGCGCTCGGCTGCGCGCATGCCGCGAAATTCCCGGACGCGGTCGCCGCCGCCTGCGGCGCGCATCCCGCGCTGCCGCCGCATCTGTCGGACTTGAATGAGCGGCCCGAGCGTTTCACGGTGCTGCCGAACGCGCTCGATGCGGTCGAAGCGCATATCGACGGCGCGGCGCGGCGCTGAGCCGCAGACAGACGAACAGGGGAGAGCTTGAGTGAGCCAGCGCTTCGATGACGACGCCTCGATCGAGGTCTCTCAGCTCTCCAACGGCGTGCGCGTCGTAACGGATGCGATGCCGGGCCTGGCCTCGACCGCGCTCGGCGTTTGGATCGGCGCGGGCGCGCGCCATGAGCGCGCGGATCAGAACGGCGTGGCGCATTTCCTCGAGCATATGGCGTTCAAGGGCACCTCCAAGCGCACAGCGCTGCAGATCGCCGAGGAGATCGAGGATGTGGGCGGCGAACTCAACGCCTACACCTCGCGCGAGGCGACGGCCTATTACGCGCGCGTCCTGAGCGAGGATGCGGGCCTTGCGCTCGACATCATCGCCGACATCCTGCGCGATCCGCTGTTCGCGGAGGAGGATCTGGCGCTTGAGCGCGGCGTGATCCTGCAGGAGATCGGCCAGTCGCGCGACACGCCAGACGACATCGTTTGGGACTGGGCGCAGGAGACCGCCTTTCCAAACCAGCCGATCGGCCGGGCGATCCTCGGGCCGGCGGAAAACGTTTCGCGGTTCGGGCGCGCGGCGCTGTCTGACTTCATGACCGAACGCTATGTGCCTGAAAAACTGGTGATCAGCGCGGCGGGCGCGGTGGATCACGCCGCGATCGTCCGTTCCGCTCAGGCCGCGTTCGGCGATCTTGTGTCCGGCTCGGCGCTGGAGACGTCGCCCGGCGCGTATCGCGGCGGCGAGCGGCGCGAGAACAAGTATCTCG
>JBCBCG010000148.1:0-11242 GCA_038530925.1 Pseudomonadota bacterium | reverse complement strand
GCCGTCCGAGCTTTGGATCGTGATGCTGTGGCTCGTCGCGGTCTCGTAATCGAGCGCGCGGCCCGGCGCCAGATCCACCAGCTCAACCGCGCCAAGCGTCGCCAGCAGCGCGTCGCGCGCGCTCAGCGTCAGATGATCGCCCTCGATCCCGAGGCGCGGCGCAGATCCGATCAAATCGGCCGCGGCGCGCTGAAAGTTGTCGCGCCGCCAATCGGCGTAGATGAGGTTGTCGCACCAGCTTCGGCGCCAAGGCTGACCGCCGTCGATATTGGCCGAGATCACGGCGCATCCGCTCTCGGTCACCACGCATCCGTAAGGGCGCCCGAAGCTGCAATAAAGAAAGCCCGTGTAATAGGCGATGTTGTGCATCGAGGTCAGGAGCGCCGCGCTGAGCCCGCGCTCGGCCATGATCGCCCGCAGCGCCGCGATGCGCCGCTCATATTCCGCGGCGCTGAACGGCAAAGGCGCGCGCGCGCCGTTCGGGCGGCGAAAGATCTGATCGCGGTCGTTTTTTCTGAGCATGCGGCGCGTCCTTTAACGAAGCGAAACCCATGACGAGGCGCAAGCGCCGCCGATGCGGACAAGGCGGGCGCGCCAGCGTTTCGGAGCGCCCGCCATAGCGCCGAAGCAAGCCCTTGAGCAATCTTCAAAAGCCGAGCGCCGCGCCCTCTCCAGCGGAGGACGTCGGTCTGGTTGCGCGGGGCGTAACGTCATTGAAATATTGACCGCGGTCATGGCGTCTACTGCATCTTTACTGTGAATAAAAGCAAAGTTATCCTCTGGTAATTCAAATAAATTAGGTGAATTTCCGCTCACCCAACTTTCTAACAATTTCTTTCACTCAGATCCCTAGGGTATCGAGGCGAGAATTGATTGCGAAGGGGACGCATCATGTCTGACGACCAGCACAAGAACGTCGGCCCAACCGAAAATGGCGTCGCCGCGTCTTCTGAGGATGCGTTCGCCGGGCGGCGCGATCCGTGGTCGCAGAACGAAACGTCGGAACAGGGCGAGGCTGGCGGTCAGGCGGCGGTCGATAAGGACATGCAGGGCCGCGATGAGCAGCAGCTCGACGATCCCGAGGGCGATCTCCTGTTCGACGGTCCCAATCTCGACGTCGCCAATCGCGACGAGCTGGTGATCACCGTCACCAGCGCCGTGATCGTCGGCGACACGCTGGATGGCTCGATCGCCCCTGAGTTCCAGTCGCATGACCCCATCGAGGCCGGCGGGCCGATCGGCGCGGATGAGGCGCTGGTGGGACAATCGGCGCCGCTTGGCGGGCCCGAATTCGACCAGGAGACGCCGATCCGGCGCGCCGAGCGTGGGCGGGACCCGATCGAAACCGACGAGATCGCGGTGGAGGAGGCGAGCGCCGCCTTCGACTTCATCGCGCCGCCCTTGACCGAAGGCTTCAGCTTGCGGGAGGCCAATGTCGATACGCCGCTGGTCGCCAGCGGCCCTTCGCCTGACGCGGGGCGCGCCGCCACCCAAGACGAGCCCGCGCCGTCGACCGAGCCTCAGGCTCAGGATGCGGCCGCGCCGGAAGCCGAGCCGATCGCGCGCTCCAGCGAGCCGGTCAATCTCTCGCCGTCAGGCGTCGCGATGGGCGCTGCGGAGATCGCCGAGAACGTCGTCGGCGGCGTCATCGCGCGCGTCTCGGCCAGCGATGATCAAGGCGTAAGCTGGAGCGTCAATGATCCGCGCTTCGAGATCGTCGGCGGAATGCTGCGTCTGCGCGCAGGCGAAAGCCTCGATTTTGAGACCGAGCCGACGGTGTCCTTGACCATTACGGCGAGCGATCCTTTCGGCCAAAGCGGCTCCGCCATCGTCAGCTTCGATGTGACCGATCAGAACGACGTTGGTCAGGTCTTCACCTCCGGCGGCGCGGCGTCGACCTCGGAGGCGACGCGTGACGATGCGGTGATTTACACCGCGACGACCACTGATATCGACACCACCGGCGAGCGGATCACCTACAGCCTGACTGACGACGCGGGCGGTCTGTTCGAAATCGACGCGGTCACAGGCGAAGTGTCGCTCGCGCCGGGGCGCGCGCTCGATTACGAGACTGCGACGAGCCACAGCATCACCATCGAAAGCTCGGACGGGATCAACACCGGCAGCCAGACCGTCACCATCGCAGTGACGGATGAGAACGATGTTGGCCAGGTGTTCACGTCGGGCGGCGCGGCGACGACGTCGGAGGCGACGTCTGAGACCGCGGTCATCTACACCGCGGCTACGACCGACATCGACACCACCGGCGAGGCGATCACCTACAGCTTGACCGATGATGCGGGTGGTCTGTTCGAGATCAATGCCGTCACAGGCGAAGTGTCTCTCGCGCCGGGCCGCGCGCTCGATTACGAGACCGCGACGAGCCACAGCATCACGATCCAAAGCTCGGACGGCGTCAACACCGCCAGTCAAACCGTTGCGATCAGCGTGACCGATGAGAACGATGTCGGCCAGGTCTTCACCTCAGGTGGTGCGGCGACGACGTCGGAGGCGGCGGCCGACACCGCGGTGCTCTACACCGCGACGACGACGGATGTGGACACCACCGGCGAGACGATCACCTACAGCCTGACCGATGATGCGGGCGGCCTGTTCGAGATCGACGCCGCGACGGGCGAAGTGTCTCTCGCGGCGGGCCGCGCGCTCGATTACGAGACCGCGACGAGCCATAGCATCACCATCCAAAGCTCGGATGGCGTGAACACAGGCGCGCAGACCGTCCTTCTGACTGTGACGGATCACGACGAATTCGACGTCACGCCAGTGCTCGATGCGAATGGCGGCGCCAACAGCGTGAGCGAGGCGGCGGCGAACGGCGCCATGGTCGGGATCACCGCGCGGGCCGTGGACGCCGATGGAACCGACAGCGTTTCCTACAGCCTCACCGATGACGCGGGCGGTCGCTTCGCGATTGATGCGAGCACCGGCGTCGTCACAATCGCCGACGCCTCGCTGATCAGCTTCGAGGACGCCACCAGCCATTCGATCACCGTGCGCGCCACCAGCACGGATGGCTCGACCTCGAGCCAAAGCTACAGCATCGCCGTGACGGACGTCGCCGAGGATCTCAGCGTCTCAGGAACCTTCGTCGACACCGGCGTCGCGGAGACCTCGATCACCGGCGGCGCCGGCGATGACGACATCACCGCCCACGCCGATGGCGGCGTCATCGATGGCGGCGCGGGCGACGACAAACTCCGCGGCGGCGCGGGCGATGATGTGCTGATCGCCGGCGGCGGCAACAATGACGAGCTCTTCGGCGGCGCAGGCGCGGACCGGCTGGACGGCTCCGCCTCCGCTTGGACCAGCGCCGATTACCGCGCCTCAAGCGGCGGCGTGACGGTGGATCTCGCTGCGGGAACCGGCGAAGGCGCCGACGCCGAAGGCGATGTGCTGATCGAGATCGACGGGCTCGACGGCTCTGATTTCGACGATGTCTTCAGAGGAGACGACACGCGCAACGTCCTGCAAGGGCGAGACGGCGACGATGTGCTGGAAGGCCGCGGCGGAGATGATCAGCTCAATGGCGGCGCGGGGGATGATGTGATCAGCGGCGACGCCGGCGATGATGGGCTGAGCGGCGGCTTTGGCGACGACACGCTGACTGGCGGGGCCGGCGACGACACCCTCCTTGGGGGGCATGATAACGACACGCTGACCGGCGGGGCGGGGAATGACGCGATCGACGGCGGAGCTGGCGCGGATATCGCTGTGTTCTCAGGGAATTGGGCCGATTACACCATCACCTCGGACGGCGCGCCGACGCCGACTTACACGCTGACGCATAAGAGCGCCGGCGCGGACGGGCAGGATACGGTCACCAATGTAGAGACCTTCCGCTTCGCCGATGGCGATGTGGCGGTCGCGGACATTCTGAACGATGCGCCGACCGACATCGCGGTGGCGTCCGGCGGCGCGGTGGCGGAGAACGCCGCCAACCCGACCGTGGTGGCGACGCTCGCCGCGACCGACGCCGATAGCGGCATCGCGTCCGAGACGGCGAGCTTTGCGATCACAAATGATCCGAGCGGCTTCTTCGAGATATCCGGCTCGAACATCGTGGTGAAATCCGGCGCCGCGATTAACTATGAAGCGGCGACCAGCCACGATGTGACCGTGCGCGTCACCGACGCCAATGGCGCGAGCTACAGCGAGACCTTCACGCTGAGTGTCACTGATCAGGCCGAGCACCACACGCTCGGCGATGGCGGCGTCACCTTCAACGACAACGCCGCGGGCAGCGTCGCCGAGACCTCGATCACCGGCGGCGCCGGGAACGACGACATCACCGCCCATGATGATGGCGGCGTCATCGATGGCGGCGCAGGCGACGACACGCTCCGCGGCGGCGCGGGGATCGATCGCGTGGTCTTCTCCGGTGCGCTCAGCGACTACGCCTTCTCGTTTGACGTCGACGAGAATCTGGTCGTCACGGATCAGCGCGCCGGCGCCGATGGCGCGGATACGCTGATCGATATCGAGGCGGTCACCTTCTCTGACGGCACGTTCAATCTCGTGCTCGAGCCGGGCGCGGATATCGGCCAGCAGGTGGATTCCACCAGCGCGCGCGATCTGATGGTGGGCGGCCGCGACAAATACAATATGGGCGCGGAAGGCGATGTGGCGGTCAGCACGGCGAGCGGCGGCTGGGGCCGCTCCGGCGCGGGCGCCGACATCTTCGTCGGCATGCATCATATCGACTACAGGGCCAGCACCGCCGGCGTGACGATCGACGTCGCCGCGGGAACCGTCTCAGGCGGGTACGCTGACGGCGACGATATCGGCGACGCGTTCGCGATCACAGGCTCCGACTTCGCCGACGATTTGTCCGGGTCTCGTTGGCTGCAAGGCAGGGGCGGCGACGATGTGATCACCGGCACGTCCGGGAACGATGGAAGCGCGGCGCCGGGCGGCGTCGGCGGTCTCTGGGGCGGCGCGGGGAACGATACAATCGAAGGCGGCGCCGGCGATGACGAGATCTTTGGCGAGGCGGATAACGACACGCTGACCGGCGGGGCCGGGAATGACGCGATCGACGGCGGAGCTGGCGCGGATATCGCTGTTTTCTCAGGGAATTGGGCCGATTACACCATCACCTCCGACGGCGCGCCGACGCCGACCTATACGCTGACGCATAAGAGCGCCGGCGCGGACGGCCAGGACACTGTGACCAATGTCGAAACCTTCCGCTTCGCCGATGGCGATGTGGCCGTGGCCGACATCCTGAACGATGCGCCGACCGACATCGCGGTGGCGTCCGGCGGCGCGGTGGCGGAGAACGCCGCCAACCCGACCGTGGTGGCGACGCTCGCCGCGACCGACGCCGATAGCGGCATCGCGTCCGAGACGGCGAGCTTTGCGATCACAAATGATCCGAGCGGCTTCTTCGAGATATCCGGCTCGAACATCGTGGTGAAATCCGGCGCCGCGATTAACTATGAAGCGGCGACCAGCCACGATGTGACCGTGCGCGTCACCGACGCCAATGGCGCGAGCTACAGCGAGACCTTCACGCTGAGCGTCACTGATCAGGCCGAGCACCACACGCTCGGCGATGGCGGCGTCACCTTCAACGACAACGCCGCGGGCAGCGTCGCCGAGACCTCGATCACCGGCGGCGCCGGGAACGACGACATCACCGCCCATGATGATGGCGGCGTCATCGATGGCGGCGCAGGCGACGACACGCTCCGCGGCGGCGCGGGCGACGATACGCTGATCGCCGGCGGCGGCAACGACACCCTTATCGGCGGCGCCGGCGCGGACCGGCTGGACGGATCAGCCTCCGCCTGGAGCAAGGCCGATTATCGCGGCTCAGGCGCCGGCGTCACCGTCGATCTCGACGCGGGGACCGGCGTTGGCGGCGATGCGCAGGGCGATACGCTGATCGGCGTGCGCGAGGCCGAAGGCTCGGACCACAACGATACGCTCTCAGGCACGGATCAGCGCAATGTGCTCGAAGGCCATGACGGCGACGACAGCCTGGTCGGCCGCGGCGGCAACGACACGCTGCTCGGCCATGACGGCGCGGACGCCATCGATGGCGGCGCGGGGAATGACGACATCCGCGGCGGAACCGGGACGGACGCCGCGATCTACGCCGGCGCTGCGAATGATTATCTCGTCGTCGATAATGGCGACGGCACCTTCACGGTGACGGACCAAAACACCGGCGACGGGCTCGATGAAGGCGTCGACACGCTGCGCGATATCGAAAAGCTCACCTTCAGCGATGGGACGGTTTCGCTGGCCGCGGCGGTGGACGACGCGCCGACCGACATCACAATCGCCAGCGGCGGCTCGGTGGCTGAGAACAGCGCCAATCCGACCGTGGTCGCTTCTCTGGCGACGACGGACGCTGATAGCGGCGAAGTGTTCACCTACGCGATCACCAATGATCCGAGCGGCTTCTTCGAGATTTCAGGCTCCAACATCATCGTCAAAGCCGGCGCAGCGCTCGATTACGAGACGGCGACCAGCCATGACGTGACGGTGCGCGTCACCGACAGCGCCGGCCTCGCTTACACCGAAACATTCACCATCAACGTCACTGACGAGAACGATCTCGGCCAAGTCTTCACCTCGGGCGGCGCGGCGACGACCACGGAAGCCGTCAACGACAGCACGGCGATCTACACCGCGGTCGCGACGGACGACGACACGACGGGCGAGCAGATCACCTTCTCGCTGACCGATAACGCCGGCGGCCTGTTTGAGATTCACGCGACCACAGGCGAAGTGTCTCTCGCGGCGGGCAAGAGCCTCGATCATGAGACCGCGACCTCGCACACCATCACCGTCCAGAGCTCGGATGGCGTCAACACCGGAACTCAGACCGTCACCATCAATGTGACGGATGTCGACGAGTTCGACATCACGCCGGTTTCAGACGCGAATGGCGGCGCGAACACTGTCAACGAGGCGGCGAGCAATGGCGATCTTGTCGGGCTCACCGCGCGCGCGACCGATGCGGACGGCACGGACGACGTCACCTACAGCCTCAGCGACAATGCGGGCGGGCGCTTCCAGATCGATGCGACCAGCGGCGTCGTCACCGTCGCGAACGCCTCGCTCCTCAATTTCGAGGATGCGACCAGCCACGACATCACGGTCGTCGCCACCAGCGACGACGGCTCGAGCGCGAGCCGGACTTACAGCATCGCCGTTTCGGACGCCGCGGAAACTCTCTCGGTGTCGGGGGTCTTCGTCGACAACGGCGTCGCCGAGACGAGGATCACCGGCGGAACGGGCGCCGACAACATCACCGGCACGGCGTCCGCCGACCATTTGCGCGGCGGGCAAGGCGACGACACGCTGACCACCGGCGCCGGCGACGATAAGCTGGAAGGCGGCGCGGGCGTCGATACGCTCAGCGCCGGGGACGGCGTCGATGATCTCGAGGGCGGCGCGGGGAACGACCAATTGCTCGGCGGCGCGGGGAATGACGACCTCGATGGCGGCGATGATGACGACACGCTGACCGGCGGCGCGGGCGACGATCTGATCAAAGGCGGCGATGGCGCCGACGTCGCGGTGTTCACAGGCGACATGTCCGATTACGACATCGACGCTGGCGGGCTCTGGTTCACGGTGAAGGATACGCGGGCGGGTTCGCCCGATGGAACCGACACCATTCGCGGGGTCGAGACGTTCCGCTTCGCCGATCGCGACGCCGCTGTGTTCTCCGACGATGCGGACGCCAACAGCTTCACCGGCGGCGCGGGAAGCGATGTGATTTACGGGCGCGGCGGGAATGACGTTCTAGCCGGCGGCGCCGGCGACGATGTTCTGATCGGGCATAATGAAAATGATACGCTGACAGGCGGCGCCGGCGACGACATCATCGATGGCGGCAATCATAACGACACCGCGGTTTTCTCCGGAGATCTCGGCCAGTACAGCTTCGGTCGCGACGCTAATGGCGATCTTTTGGTGATCGACAGCGTTGCGGGGCGCGACGGAACCGACACGGTGCGCGGCGTCGAGACGCTGCAATTCGCGGATCTCTCGGTGGATATGACGTCCGCTTTGGTGATGGCGGACAACCCGAGCATGACCGCAGGCGACGATGTCGTGTTGGGAACCTCTGGCGCGGATGCGATCGACGGCGGCGACGGCGCTGACCGGTTGATCGGCGGCGCGGGGGACGACGATCTCGACGGCGGCGCCGGGAATGACACGCTCGACGGCGGCGTCGGCGCTGACGATCTCGATGGCGGCGCGGGCGACGACACGCTCTTCGGCGGGGCGGGCGACGATACGATCGATGGCGGCGCCGGAACCGGCGATGTCGCGCGCTTCAGCGGCGCGCGTTCGGAATACGTCATCACCTCGAATAATGACGGCACCATCACCGTCGCCGACCAAGTCGCGGGCCGCGATGGAACCGACACGATCTCCGGCATCGAAGTGCTGCGCTTCACGGACCAAGACGTGGGCCTCTTCGTCGGCGCGATGAACGTCGACAACACGCTCACCGGCGCTGCGACGGACGACATCATCATTGGTCTGAGCGGCGAAGACACGATCGATGGCGGCGACGGCTCGGACACGATCTATCTGCACGACTCGGTGGCGTCGGGCCAGAACACCATCACCGACAGCGGCTCTTCGGGAACGGATCGGATCGTCTTCGACGGCGCTGGCGCGACTTATGAGATCCAAGCGAATTTTTCCGCGGCGAGCGGCATTGAGGAGATCGACGGCTCGGGCGTCGCCGGCGAAACGCTGCGGCACTTCGCGACGTCTTCGGTGAATTGGGACTTTACTAACGTCACGCTGACCGGCGTCGATAAGATCGAAGGGACGGCGAGCGGCGCCGATCAGATCACCGGCTCGGCCGGCGCGGATGTGATCGACGGCCGCGGCGGAAACGACGTGCTCGCCGGCGGCGCCGGGAACGATACGATCGACGGCGGCGACGGCGCCGATACGTTGACCGGCGGCGCGGGGAACGACGCCATCGATGGCGGCGCGGGCGCGGATATCGCTGTCTTCACCGGCAACTGGGCCGATTACACCATCACGGAGAGCGGCGGGACCTACACGCTGACGCATAAGAGCGGCGGCGTCGACGGTCAGGACACCGTGACCAATGTCGAGACCTTCCGCTTCGCCGATGGCGATGTCGCGGCGGCGGACATTCTGAACGATGCGCCGACGGACATCTCGATCGCGGCCGGCGGCGCGGTGAATGAGAACGCCGGCAATCCGACCGTGGTGGCGACGCTGGCGGCGACGGATGCGGATAGCGGCATCGCGTCAGAGACGGCGAGCTTCGCGATCACCAATGATCCGAGCGGCTTCTTCGAGATCTCAGGCTCGAACATCATCGTCAAAGCCGGCGCCGCGCTCGATTTCGAAACCGCGACCAGCCATGACGTGACCGTGCGCGTCACCGATGCGAACGGTCAGACCTACACTGAGACGTTGACCCTGGCGGTCAATGATCAGGCCGAGACGATCAATCTCGGAAATGGCGGCGTGAGCTTCACCGACACCGGCGTCGCTGAGACGGCGATTAATGGCGGAACGGGCGACGACACCATCACCATCGCCGCGAGCGGTGGGACGACGATCAACGCGGGCGCTGGCGCCGACACGATCACCGGCGGCGCGGGCGCGGATACGATCAATGCGGGCGACGGCGATGATGTGATCCACTGGACCAGCGGCCGCGGCGCTGACGTCATCGATGGCGGCGCCGGTTCCGATACGCTGCGGATCGACGGTTCGATCACTGAATTCAACGTGTGGCACAACGAAAACCTTTATCATATGGAAGATGGCGTTTTGATCGACGTCTCAAACGTTGAGAAGGTTCAATTTAACGACGTCACGCTAACTTACGCCGATATGATTCAACTTGGAGAAGCCAGCAATACGCATGCAGGCACGTCTGGCACTGATTTCCTGGGAGGGAATAAAGGTAACGACGTAATCGACGGCGGCGGCGGTGATGACTACATCTTCGCCCATACTGACAATGACACCGTGAGCGGCGGCGGCGGCGATGATTACCTGCATGGCGGATCAGGTGACGACCGACTGATCGGCGGCGGTGGCGACGACGTATTGGAAGGCGATGTCGACAACGACACCGCGGTCTTCTCGGGCGACCTCGGCCAGTACAGCTTCGGCCGCGATGCGAATGGCAACCTGTTGGTGATCGACAGCGTCGCCGGCCGCGATGGAACGGACACGCTCCGCAACATCGAGAGCTTGGAGTTCGCCGATCTCACCATCGATGCGACCTCCGCTCTGGTGATGGCGGACAGCCCATCGACAACCGCGGGCGCGGACACGGTGCTCGGGACGACGGGCGCGGATACGATCGCGGGCGGCGACGGCGGCGACACGCTGGTCGGCGGCGCCGGGAATGATGATCTCGATGGCGATGCGGGCGACGACACGCTTTTCGGCGGCGCCGGAAACGACGCGCTCGATGGCGGCGCGGGCGCGGGCGATGTGGCGGTGTTCTCAGGCAATTGGGCCGATTACACCATCACTTCGGACGGCGCGCCGACGCCGACCTACACGCTGACGCATAAGAGCGGCGGCGTGGACGGTCAGGACACCGTGACCAATGTCGAGACCTTCCGCTTCGCCGATGGCGATGTCGCGGCGGCGGACATTCTGAACGATGCGCCGACGGACATCTCGATCGCGGCCGGCGGCGCGGTGAATGAGAACGCCGGCAATCCGACCGTGGTCGCGACGCTGGCGGCGACGGATGCGGATAGCGGCATCGCGTCAGAGACGGCGAGCTTTGCTATCACCAATGATCCGAGCGGCTTCTTCGAGATCTCGGGCTCGAACATCATCGTGAAGTCCGGCGCCGCGCTCGATTTCGAAACCGCCACCAGCCATGACGTGACGGTGCGCGTCACCGATGCGAACGGTCAGACCTACTCTGAAACATTGACGCTGGCGGTCAATGATCAGGCCGAGACCCTGACGCTCGGGAATGGCGGCGTCACCTTCACCGACACCGGCGTCTCGGAGACGTCGATCACCGGCGGAACCGGGAATGACGACATCACCGCGCATGCGAGCGGCGGGGATCTGCGCGGCGGCGACGGCGCCGACGCGCTGAAAGGCGCGGGCGGCGACGATACGCTGACCGGCGGCGCGGGCGACGATGTGATCACCGGCGGCGCGGGCGTGGACACGCTCAGTCTGTCGGGCAACCGCACGGAATATGATTTCGATCTCAACGCCG
>JBCBCG010000147.1:0-11263 GCA_038530925.1 Pseudomonadota bacterium | reverse complement strand
TAGACCGCCTCGACCTCATGGCCGCCCTCGAGCCGGAGGAGGTATTTGCGGGTGCCGTCGGCGGAGATCTGGCGCTCCGTCACCTCCGGGCGACGGATCTCAAACCGTTCGGCCAAGGCGGCGCGGAAGCCTTTGGCCAGATCACTCATCGCCTCGAAATCCGTCGCGCCGCGCACATAGAGCCACCGCCAGATCTGCGCCGCGCGCATGCGCGCTTGCCGCGGCGCGGCGCCGGCCTCCTCAGCGGCCTGCGCCAGCGCCTCGCGGCTGAGGCCCAACAGATTGCGCCGGGCGCCGCTGTCCGCCTCCGCCTCCCGGCGCGGCGTCGTCAGGAGCTCCGGCGTGACGGCGCGGCGCGTCAGGTCGGGCGCGGCGGGCGGCGCGGATGATCGGCTCGCGCCGCTTCTCTCGCTCACTGGCAGAGCTCGGACGAACGTTTCGTCGCGGCGGTGAAGCCGATCAGCGAATACTCGTCCGTGATGCGCGTGCCTCGCGTCGACGTCGCCGTGACGCTCGCCTTCGAGCCGGCCCGCATCGCCGCCACCGCGGCGCGATCGTCCGCGGGCGAGTTCAGCCAGGCGTTCTGCCCTTCGGCGGACATCTTGAAGGTCCGATTGTCGACGCGCAGTTCGATCGGCCGGCGTCCATTGGCCGGAAAGCCCAGCGTCACCGACACTTGCTCGGTCACGCCTTGTTCAGGGAAATTCGAGACCAAGAGGTAAGGATCGCCGCGGCGAATCCCTGTGCGCGAGGCTTGGGTGTCGATCGGCGCTGACGAGACGTAGCACATTTTGATCGGCGTGTCGGTGGGGGCGTGGACGCTCCAATCGCGGCTGGACGCGACCGCGTCCGCCGTCTCCTGCGCGTGCGCGATTCCCGCGGGAAGCGTGGCGACGAGCGCGAGGGCCAGCGCCGCGGCGATCCAGCCCTTCGGTATCGCGATCTTGATTGTCAAGTTTTCGTGAGGAAAAGATCGGCTTTTCATCGCGGCGTTCGCGTCCTCTTTCTTGAAACACAGTTAACAGAAGCGGCGAAACCGCCGCTGTGGCTGTCATAATCGCTTCGACGGCGTCTTTCAAACATCACAAGGCGCCTCGCGAACGCCGCGGCGCCGCGCGTCTTCGCGCACGCGCCTCCGTCTTGCCCATTGCGATCTGAAGCCGTTCGGACATAATTAGTGAGGCAAGACGTCGCATCGTTTCGTTTTCGTCGTCGATGCGAGCAACGGGCAGGAGCGGCTGTGACGGCCAGACTTCCAGATTACGAAGGTTCGGGAGATCCGACCGACCCCGCGCCGAGCGGCTCCATCAGGGGTCCTCTCGGCGATCCGGTCGGCGCGCCCGCCGATGACGCCGCGCGCTGCGGCGCCGCGGGCCCGGCTCAGCGCCGGGCCGCGGATGACGAACCTTCGGATGAAGCGTTGCTCGAGCGGATCGCCAGGGGGAGCGATCGCGCCGCGTTCGGGTTGATCTTCGACCGCTATGGCGCGCGCATCAAAGGCTTCATGATGCGCGGCGGCGCCGCCGCCGATGTCGCGGAGGAGGCGGCGCAGGAAGCGCTGCTGGCGGTGTGGCGCCGCGCGGAGACCTTCGATCCGGCGAGAGCGCATGCGGCGGCGTGGATCTTCGCCATCGTTCGCAACAAGCGGATCGATCTTGCGCGCCGGGCGCAGCGCCGCGAGCCGGAGCCTGAGGATCCGAGCGTCGCCCAAGAGCCGCCTGCGCCGGCCGAGACGCTGCTCGCCGCGGAGGTTCGGGACGCGCGGGTGCGGCGCGCTTTGGAGGGGCTGGGGCGCGATCAGCACGCTGTGGTGATCCTCGCCTTTTATGAAGGCTGCTCCCATGCGGAGATCGCTGAGCGTTTGTCTTTGCCTCTGGGCACTGTGAAGTCTCGGTTGCGCTTGGCGTTTGGCGCGTTGCGCAATGCTCTCGGCTGCACATTCCGAGATGAGTTACTCGATTTTTAATGAATCCTAATAAAGATACACGATAAGTTTCGCGCGAAAGAGCGGATTTCGTGCTCTGATCGCCACTTAAGATAGTTTCTGAAAATTCAGTTCGATACCTGATGTAAACGATCCGTCGCTACGGTGCTGCCATGTAGGCGAAACACCTGTGACGGAGGCGCCCGTGCGCGGCCTAAAGTTTCTTGTACTCGGCATAGCGATTATGGCCGGCCTTGGCGCCGTGGCGCTGGTGCGAACCGAATTGGAGCGCGCCCGCGCTTTAGGAGAGCGCGACGGTCCGGCGATCGTCCAAACCAACAATGTGCGCGTGCTGGTCGCGGCGCGCGACATGCAGCGCGGCGAGACGCTGAAGCCTGAAGATCTGCGCTGGCAGGATTGGCCGAAGGATCTTGTCTCCGAGACCTTCACCACCCAATCGCAGCAGCCGAACGCGTTGGAGCAGGCGGGCGACTTCATGGTGCGCAGCCCGTTCGTTGCGGGCGAGCCGATCACTGAGGCGAAGCTGATCCGCATGAGCCATCCCGGCGTGATGTCGGCGCTGGTGCGTCAGGGCTTCCGCGCCATGGCGATCGAAGTGTCGCTTGAGACCGGCGCCGGCGGCTTCATCCTGCCCGGCGATTATGTGGATGTGATCCTCACGCGGCGGGTGACCGTGGAGACGCAGCGCAGCGACGGCTCTTTCACGACCGGTGAGATGATCGTCACCAACACCCTGCTCTCGACCGTGCGCGTCATGGCGATCGATACGGTGTTCCAAACTGAAGGCGAGGCCACCGCGCCGACCAAACGCACCGCGACGCTCGAGGTCGATCCTTCGATGGCGGAGCTGCTGTCTTACGCTGAGGAAGCGGGCCGGCTGACCCTCTCCCTGCGCAGCCTGGCGGAGCTTGTCGGTCCGGATGGCGAGGTGCTCGACGAGCCGACGCCGACCATGCTCATCGACTCGACTGTGTTGTCGGGCGGCGGGCTGCCGCTTCCGGGCGACGAGGGGACGTCGGACGTCGGACCCGAGGGGGAAGAGCTCGCGGACGTCGCCGCGCCGCCGCCCTCGCCCCGGTTTGGCGATGGGAAAATCACCATTGTGAGAGGCGGCGTCACGAGCCGCGCGACCGTCGAATGACCGATGCGGCGCGTCGGCTCGCCCGGCGCGCCCAGCCATCAACCCGCCGGCGAAGCTGGCGCGCCGCTCACCGCGGAGAGAATTAGGGCAAGAACATGAACCGCTTTATCCTCAAAGCTCCTCTGCTCGCCGTGGCTGCGGCGCTGGTGGCCGGTCTCCTGGCGCTCGCCTCCGGCCCAGCCGCCGCCAAGGGCTGGACCGAAGCCGCGGCGGAGCCGTCGGACGTCTTCATCCTGCATATCGGCAAAGCGCGCACGGTCGAGCTGGGCGCCGATGTGCGTGACGCGCTCGTCTCCGATCCGAAGATCGTCGAGACCAGCCCGCGCACCATGCGCCAGCTCGTGCTGTACGGCATGCGCATCGGCCAAGCGAACATCCTGTTCTTCGATGAGAACAACCAGGTGATCAAATCCCTTGAAGTGCGCGTCGAATATGATGTGGCCGTTTTGAGGGACACGATCCGCGATCGCCATCCTTCCGCGACCGTGAAGGTCGAGTCGGTGCTGGGCCAAGTCGTGCTGAGCGGCACGGTGCGCAGCTCGGCTGAGGCGTCGGCGATCCGCGAGCTGGCGGAGAGCTTCGTCGCCGCGGCGCGCGCATCCCAGAGCGAGGATGGCGAGGCGCTCGCCGTCGATCCTACGAAGTCGGGCGTCGTCAACCGGATCGCGATCCTGAATGACGAGCAGATCCATCTGCAAGTGCAAGTCGCCGAAGTGAACCGCACGGTGCTGAAGCGGCTCGGCGTCGATTGGAACGAAGCGCTGTCGGGCACCGTGATCTCGGACACGGGCCTCGGCGCGGTGGATCTTCTCGGCGGCGAGACCCTGACGCTGCAGTTTTTGCCGCAGACCTTGGGCACGTATCTGCAGGCGCTGGAGGAGTTCCAGTTGGTGCGCACGCTGGCGGAGCCGAGCCTGACCGCCGTCTCCGGCGAGCCGGCCTCTTTCCTGGCGGGCGGCGAGTTTCCGATCCCGATCGCGGCTGAGGACAACCGGGTCACGCTTGAGTTCAAGCGGTTCGGCGTCGGGCTCGATTTCACGCCTGTCGTCGTCGGCGATGGCCGGATCAGCCTTCAGGTGGCGACCGAAGTGTCGGAGCTGTCAGATGACGGCGCGGTGACGATCAACGAATTCACCATTCCGGCGCTGACGGTGCGCCGCGCCAACACGACGCTGGAAGTGCCGTCGGGCGGCACGGTCATGATGGCGGGCTTGATCCAATCCGAAACGCGGCGCTTGTCGCGCGGCGTGCCGGGCATGCGCCAGCTTCCTGTGCTCGGAAGCTTCTTCCGCCGCGAGGAGCAGGAGATCGACGAGACCGAGCTTGTGATCCTGGTCACGCCGGTCGCCGTCGCCGCGGGTGAGCGGGCCGATTTCAAGCTGCCGACCGACGGCTTCGCGCCGGCGAGCGATTTGGACATGTACCTCTTCGGACGCCTGAATTCGGTCTACGGCGCCGGCGGCGCTGTGGCGGGCGACATGCTCATCGAGCTTGAGGACGCCCAGGCCCCGATCGGCTTCATGATGGAGTGACGCGCCGCGCGCAGCAGGGCGCGGCGCGCCCCGCCCGCCGCGCCGGAGAGATGTGGACGCCAATAGGAAAGATATCGCCGTGAACGCTTTGAAGACCCTCCTTGCGCCGCGCTCCGCGAAGCTCGGCCGCGCCCTCGGCCCGATCGCCCTCAGCGCGTTGGTCGCCGGCTGCTCAATGACCGGCGCGCAGCGCTTCGACCCGAACTATCCCGTGACGGTCGAGGTCGCGCCGTACCTCCTGGAGATCCCCGCCGAGACGGCGCTGAGCTCATTCGACACGCGGCGCATCCAGGCGTTCGGTCGGGACTTTCTGCGCACCGGCGACGGCGAGCTGACCATCGCTTATCCAAGCGGTTCTGAGAGCGGCCAAACGGTCGCGGCCGCATCCGCGAGCCTTGTGGGCGTGGGCGTGCCGCGCACTCAGATCATCCGCGGACCGTATTCGGTGGAGGCCGACGGCGATCGCGGCGTCGTGCTGTCGTATTTCGCGCCGGAAGCGATCGCGACCGCCTGCCCCGCCGAGCCGATGGTCGACGCGAACGATCGCAGCAATCAAAGCCCGGCTGGGTTCGGATGCTCTGTGAAAAACAACGTCGTGGCCATGCTTGAAGATCCGCGCGACGCGATCGCGCCGCGGCCGACGACGCCGCCGAGCGCGGATCGGCGTCATCAGGTGCTGACGGCCTATGTCGCGGGCGAGCGCACCGCGGCCCAGAACGAATCTGACGACGCGCAGACCATCGACGAGTAGCCGCCGCCTTCGGGGGTGTGAGGCGCTTTCAAGCGTTTGGGGTGGGATAGACGCGAAGGAGAAGGTCCTTTGCGCGAGTGAGAGGACGAGGCCGATGGCTGATATGGCCGAATTGGTTGCGCAGCAGGACGAAAGCGGAGAAGCCGCCCTGCGCGAGCACGACTTGACCGTGCCGCGGATCAACATCGAGGCGTTCTGCATGACTGCGGATTTCGCCAGCACGATGCAGACTGCGGCGCAAGATCGGCGCATGGCCAAGGCCAAGACGGCGGTGGGCATGGGGGGCTGCGCCTCCGCCGTGAAGCGCTACGCCAATATCGGGACGCCCAACCTGATCGTGGTCGAGACCCTCTCGAACGGCTTCTCGATGTTCCAAGAGCTCGAGGGTCTCTCCGAGGTGTGCGACGAGGACACTCGGGTGATCGTGGCCGGCCCGTCCAACGACGTCACGCTGTATCGCGAATTGATCCGCCAAGGCGTTTGCGAATACCTCGTGACGCCGGCGGCGCCGCTGCAAGTGATCGAGGCGATCGCGGGCGCCTACGCCGATCCCGCTTCGGCGCCGGCGGGCAAGACCGTCGCCGTCTACGGCGTTCGCGGCGGCGTCGGCGCCAGCGCGCTCTGCCACAATATCGGGACCTTGGTGGCGCGTCAGAGCGAGCGCGAGACGATCTTGGTGGATCTCGACCTCGAATTCGGCACGGTCGCGCTCGACTTCAACGCCGATGCGAAAAGCTCCATCGCCGATGCGCTCGGCGATCTGGCGGGCTTGGACGACGTGAAATTCAAGCGGCTGCTGCATCGGCACGACGCGTATCTGCGGCTGCTGCCCTCGCCGGCCTCCATTCGGCCGCGCGCCAAGGCGGGCGAGGAGGAGGTGCTCGGCCTGCTCGACGTCGCGCGCTTCTGCGCCGATTTCCTGGTGCTCGATCTGCCGAGCCAATGGTCGGACGGCGTGCGCTGCGCGCTGCGTCAGGCCGATAAAGTCGTGCTGGTGGCGGCGCCGGATCTGGCGAGCTTGCGCAATCTCAAATCCGTCCATGATTGGATCTCGGCGGAGCGCAAGCATGACGAGGCGCCGCGCATCGTTCTGAACGGCGTCGGCGAGCCGAAGCGCCCGGAGATCGCCGCCGCGGAGTTCGCCGAGATCATCGGCGCGCCCGTCGATCTCAGCATGAGCTACGAGCCGGCGCTGTTCGGCGCGGCGCAGACCGACGGCAAGGCGCTGGTCGATCTCGCCACGGCGCGCAGGTTGGTGGAGAAGCTCGAGGATTTCACGGCCCATCTGATCGGGTTGGCGGAGAAATCACCTAAGAAAACCAGCGCCCTGAGCAGCTTGCTCAGCTTCGCCAAGAAGCGCTGAGCGCGCCGCGCGTCGCGGATCGAGTTGTTCCCGAGGGAGAGAGAGACATGTTCGGCAAGAGACCTTCCGGCGGCGCCGGCGATCGACGGGGCGGCCGCGGCGGCAAGCGGGGCGAGGGCGCGCCGGAGGCCGGCCCGACGCCGCCGCTGATGGAGGATTTGATCAAGGGCGAGGCGGCGGCGCCCGACGCCGCCGCCGCGGCGCCGGAGGCGAAGCCGGAGCCCGCGGCGCGCGTCGTTGAGACGCCGCCTCCGCCGCCGCCCGCTCCGACACCGACCGAGACGCGCTCGGGCGCCGGGCGTCCCGATAATTACTACGAGATCAAGACAGACGTGTTCGGCGCGCTGATGAGCGCGATGGACATGACGCGCATCGCCGCGCTTCAGCGCGAAGAGGCGGAAGTCGAGATCAAGGCGATCGTCAACGACATCATCGCCATGAAGAGCCATGTTCTCTCCACCGGAGAGCAGGACCTTCTGGCGGAAGACATCTGCGACGACGTGCTCGGCTATGGACCGCTGGAGACCTTGCTGGAGCGTGACGATATCGCCGACATCATGGTCAACGGCGCCGGCCATGTGTTCATCGAGACCGGCGGAAAAATCCAGCTCACCGACATCCAGTTTCGCGACAACCAGCAATTGCTCGAGATCTGTCAGCGCATGGTCTCGAAGGTCGGCCGCCGCGTCGACGAAGCCAGCCCGATCTGCGATGCGCGTCTGATGGACGGCAGCCGCGTGAACGTGATCGCGCCGCCGCTGGCGATCGACGGCGCCGCGCTGACGATCCGGAAATTCAAAAAAGACAAGCTTCGGATGGCGGATCTGCTCCGCTTCGGTTCGATCTCGCAGGATGGCGCGCGCATCGTTGAGATCGCGGCGGCCTGTCGCTGCAACATTCTGATCTCGGGCGGCACAGGCTCGGGCAAGACGACTCTGCTGAACTGCCTTTCGAGCTACGCCGCCAATGATGAGCGGATCATCACCTGCGAAGACAGCGCCGAGCTGCAGCTGCAGCAGCCGCATGTGGTGCGGCTCGAGACGCGCCCGCCCAACATCGAGGGCAAAGGCGAGATCACCATGCGCATGTTGGTGAAGAACTGTCTGCGGATGCGGCCGGAGCGGATCATCGTCGGCGAGGTGCGCGGGCCAGAGGCTTTCGATCTCTTGCAGGCGATGAACACCGGCCATGACGGCTCGATGGGCACGTTGCACGCCAACAGCCCGCGCGAGGCCATCAGCCGGATCGAAAGCATGATCACCATGGGCGGCTTCACCCTGCCGGCCAAAACCATCCGCGAAATGATCGCCTCGGCGATCCAAATCGTGGTTCAGGCTCAGCGTCTGCGCGACGGCTCGCGCCGCATCACCCATGTCACCGAGATCATCGGCATGGAGGGCGAGACGATCATCACCCAAGATCTGCTGCGCTATCAGATCGATGGCGAGAGCAGCGACGGCAAGCTGATCGGCCGCCATGTCGGCTGCGGCGTCGGCCAGCCCAAATTCTACGAGCGCGCGCGCGGCTTCAGCCGCGGCGATGAGCTGGTGGACGCCATGGCCCGCCTTGAAGAGGGATCGGACCTATGACCGGTTTCGCGGACAACCCGCAATTCGTCTTGCTTACCGCCGGGCTGCTGGCGCTTTTCTGCATCATGGGCCTCGGCTACGCGCTCTTCAGCGAGGAGATCGCGGGCGCGGCGCGCAAGCGTCAGCGGCTGCAGCAGATCGACGAAAAGAAAGGGAGAGGCGGCCGCGGATCCTGGTCGCCGATCCGCTTTGCTGAAGAGAGCGCGCGCGATCGTCTGCGGATGCTCGCTGAAGAGCAGAAGAAGGCGAACTCCTCCGCGCGCACGCTGCGCTCGAAACTTGAGCAAGCCGGCGTGAAGTCGTCGCCCGCGAAAGTGATGATCCTGTTCTATCTCGGCGCCGCCGCGGTCGCCGCTGTCGTCTACGCCGTGTTTCGCGATCCGGCGCCGGCCGCGTTGGCGGGCGTCGTCGCCGCGTTTCTCGGCCCGCGCGTCGTGATCGGCTACATGATCAGCCACCGCTTGAACAAGTTCCTGACGATGTTCCCGAACGCGATCGACATCATGGTGCGCGGCGTGAAATCGGGCTTGCCGGTGAATGAGAGCATGAAAGTCGCCGCGAACGAGATCCCGGATCCGGTCGGCGAAGAGTTTCGGACCATTCTCGCGCAAGTCAATATGGGCGTGTCGCTCGAAGAGGCGCTGAAACAGATGAACCAGCGTTTGCAAAGCCCGGACGTCAATTTCTTCCGTACGGTGCTCGCCATCCAGAAACAGACCGGCGGCAACTTGGCCGAAGCGCTGGGCAACCTTTCGGGCATCCTGCGCGATCGTCGCAAGATGAAGCTGAAGATTAAGGCGCTGTCATCGGAAGCTCGCATGTCCGCGATCATCATCGGGTCGCTTCCCGTGCTGGTGACGGCCGCGCTGTACTTCATCAATCCCGATTACATCATGTATATGTTCGAGCATCCGACAGGTCAGATGATGCTTGGCGTTGGAATCGCCATGATGTTCTTCGGCGCGATGGTGATGCGCTCGATGGTGCGCTTCGAAATCTAACGGCGGCGCGCCGCCGTTGCGGCGCTCGTTTCTTGCGCTCTCAGACGCGAAGGGACCTGCGGTATGGGCTTGGATATTGGGATCTTCACGATACTCGCGGGCGTGGCTGCTTTCGTAAGTGTGATCGCGTTCTTCAGCTTTTTGTATTCCGCAGCGCAGGACAAGAAGTTTAAGAACCGCATGGCGGCGGTGAAGGATCAGCGCGCCGCTCTGCGCAGCGACGCGCGCTCAGCGATCGCTGAGCGGTCGAGCGGCGAGACGGCGGCGATGAGTCGGGCGCTCGATAAGCTTAATCTGCAGAACCAGCTGTCCGATAAGGATCTGAAGATGCGCCTGATACGCGCTGGGAAGCGCGATCGCTCGGATCTGGTGCGCTTCGTCTTCCTGCGGACGGCGCTGCCGCCGGTTTTGGGCGCGCTGTTCTACGCCGCGTACACCTTCGGCCTAAAGCCCGAAACGTTTGATCTGACGATGACGGTGGCTGTCGTCCTTTGCGGCGTCATCGTCGGCTATATGGTCCCTGGAATGATGATCGATAAGGCGACCTCCGCGCGGCAGAAAGCGATCGTGCAAGCGTATCCGGACGCGCTCGACTTGCTGACGATCTGCGTCGAGGCGGGGATGAGCGTCGAGCAATCCTTCAATAAGGTCGCATCCGAGCTTGGCGCGAACGCGATGGAGCTGTCCGAAGAATTCCAAGTGACGACCGCTGAGCTTTCGTATCTCGGCGACCGGCGTCAAGCGTTCGAGAATTTGGCGGAGCGGACGAATCTCAGCCAGGTCAAGTCGATCACCTCCGCGCTGATCCAGGCGGAGAAATACGGCACGCCGCTCGGCCAAGCGTTGCGCGTGATCTCTCAGGAGAGCCGGTTCGACCGAATGACCCGCGCGGAGACGAAGGCGGCGGCGTTGCCGGCGAAGCTGACCGTGCCGATGATGCTGTTCTTCATGCCGGTCCTTTTCATCGTGATCCTGACGCCGGCGATGATCCAGGTTATGGAGCAGATGTCGTAACAGGCCCGCCCGCTCGCGCGACGATCCGTGTTTTCGCCATCCAGGCCGAAGATGAAAAAAACGGGCCGCGCAGCGCGGCCCGCTTTTTTTATGCTCCGATCCAGCGGGCGCTTATTCTTGCGCGAGGCTCCAGGCGTCCTGCGCCACGGCGATGCTGCGGTATTTTTCGAGCATTTGTTTGGCGAGGTCTTCGGGCAGCGAGCCTTTCGCAACACGGCGCGCTTCTTCATCATCGCCGCGCAAAACCAGCGCAAGCGCCAGGTTCTGGCGAACTTGCGCCGAGGCGCCCGGAGCGGTGGAGGCGCGTCGCAGACTGCGCACGGCCCCGTCGATATCACCGCTGAGAAGGCGCGAGAGACCGTCATTGTTCAAAAGCGGCGCGGAGGGGCGACCGAGCGCGATGGCGTCGGCGTACGCCTCCTGCGCCGCCGCATGGCGGCCAAGCCGGTCGTTCGCGACGCCGACCGCCTGAAGAATAGCCGGATCATCGCTAATCCGTGTCCGCAGCGCCGAGAGCAGGATCAGCGCCTCCTCGGCGAAGCCGCCGGCGATCTTCGCTTTGGCGAGCTCCAACTGCAGCAACGGGTCCTCAGGATGCCGCGCTCGCGCGTCGTTCAACACCCGCTCCGCGTCGGAGAGCGCGCCGATATAGCGAAGATGGCGCGCCAGATCATATGCGACGCGTTTGTCGTCGGGCCGCTGCTTCGACAGACGGCTGAGATGCGCCACGGCGCCGTAATGCTGGCCCTCCGCCATGGCGAGTTCGGCGGCGCGCTGCAGCAAGGTCGCCTCCTCGCTGGAGGGCGGCGCGCGGCGCGTCTCAGGCGCCACCGCGTAAGACGGGTCGATGGTGCGCGCGCCGGGCGCGGTGTCGCCGGTCTCGATGAGCGAGCCTGCGCCGCCGCCGCGATGGGCGCTTGAGAGCGC
>JBCBCG010000146.1:0-11294 GCA_038530925.1 Pseudomonadota bacterium | reverse complement strand
ATTGCACCAGTCCAGCCATCTCGGCGGATCGGCGAACCGCCGATCCGCCGAGATGGCTGGACTGGTGCAATCGCGCCAGGCGAAATTCCGCCCTCAACGCGCAGCCGCCCATCTCAGCGCTGAACAACGCTATGAGAACTCACAGCTAGCGGGCGGCGCGCGCCCTTCGCGCAGAGCCGGTCGCAGCAATTAGGGTGCGGCGCGCGCGCGCCTGAGGTCGCCAAGGGCGAAGAGGACGAAGAGGGCGAACTCGACCGCTTCTGCGCGATCGGCGGCGGCGGCGATGCGGAGCCGACGGTTTGCCGGGCCCATTTTCGCGCGCGGATCGAGGGCGTGTGGCGCGCCTTCTCCGCGGGCGTCGTTGGCCGTTGGTCTTACGCCGCCCAGAACGGAGACTGCTCGGCCCGCTTTATCGATGTGCGCGCCAAAGGGTCGTCGATCACGCTGTTCGATGGGAGCAAAGCGGTCTTCTCCGTTGATTTGGAGGCGATGCTGAAGGGCGCGCCCGCCGGGTTTTCGACCGACACGGTGTTGAAGCTGGGACCCGAGGAGATCCGCCTCAGCGACGGCGCCGCCGGCTTCGCGCTCTCTTCGACACGCGTTCTCTTCGATCGAGATGGCGCGCGCCTCTCAGCGACGCGCCGCGGCGATCGGATCGAAACGCTCCGCGCGGGCAAGGTGATCGAGTTCGCTAAATGCCGCTGAACGCGACGCGGCGAGGATGATTGAGCGCGACGACGCGCTCTCTGCGAATTAGCAGCTGAAATCATTAGGATTCTCCCAGCAGGGGGAGACCGCGCCGAGAAGGCTCAGCGCGCCAATGACGAGCATGCCGCCGACCGCGGCGCGCTCGTCGCGGCCTGCGCTGCGATCATAGCGCTGACGGCGGTTCTGAGCGTAGCGGAGCGTTTGCGCCGCCCGCGCCGTCATCTCGACATTCATGCGCAGCCCGTCCGCGGCCGGAAACACGCTCAGCCGGACTTTATCGACGTTCTCCCCATCGACGATGCGCTGAAGCGCGAAGCGACCATAGCGAACGTGAAGATCGAAGTCGGTGGTCGGGCGCCCGCATTGCGCTTGGCTGATCGCGACCAAATCGAGGATCAAGGCCTCGAAAGGCGCATTCGCCCGCGAGCGCCACCCAGTGTCCGCAGTTGATGGATTGAGCGGAGCGCCGCGCCCCAAAGTCGAACTCAAAATTCTCTCAAGGCTCAGCTGTCCGCCTGTGACTCTCGCCTCCATCGCGATCTGCGCGGGGCTTGCGCAGATGTCGCCGATCACGCGAACGTCGCCGCCATATCCGATCACGTACTCCCCGGGAAAAAACGAAATCGAGCCGGAATCGCAAAGGTCGTTGCGTCTCGTCACCAGCGGCGCATGCGCGACCCGCTTTTCGTTAAGAAGGCTTTTCCGCCTGTAATCCGGAAACGAGTTTATATAGGCGTCGATCGCCCTTTTTCGCGAGAGGATCCTTCGGTTTAGTGTTGGGTTCGCCCTCGAATAATGACGTGACGCCGCTTCGAGCATACTTTGCGCGCCGCGAAGCGTGGTTATGATATAGGGATTATATTTGAAGCCGACCGAGGCGCCGTGAAGACCTTGGCTCTTGTCGCGTGCGCTGTGACGAAAACAGACGTTGTTTTCAAAGTTTTTCGCAAGAGACGGCGTCGCGGCAAACATCAACACTGCGCTAAGACAAGCAATAATCGTTCTCATAAAGTTCGTTCCTTAACCATCTCAGCGCGCCGAGCTGGCTGCGACCGTCTTCATTCGCGCAGATCGCGGCCGTAACCGAACTGAAAAACGTCGCCGATAACGGCCCGAGATTGAAGCTGGTCCGCCGTCGCATCCGCGCCGATTTCGACGCTTTACGCCGCGCGGCCGCCGCGCCGTTTCTTCGCGTCGGCGTCGAAGAGGGCGGCGAGTTGGTTGGTCATGGCGCCGGCGAGCTGTTCGGGATCGGTGATCGTCACCGCGCGCTCGTAATAGCGGGTCACGTCATGGCCGATGCCGATGGCCACCAATTCGGCGGCGGCGCGCTTCTCGATCATGGCGATCACGTCGCGCAGATGCTTCTCCAAATAGCTGGTCGGATTGGCGGAGAGCGTGCTGTCGTCCACCGGCGCGCCGTCAGAGATCACCATCAGGATGCGCCGCTGCTCGGGCCGGGCGCTGAGGCGCCGATGCGCCCATTCCAGCGCTTCGCCGTCGATATTTTCTTTCAAAAGGCCCTCGCGCATCATCAGGCCGAGATTGCGCCGCGCCCGGCGCCAGGGCGCGTCCGCCGCCTTGTAGATGATGTGACGCAAATCATTGAGCCGTCCCGGATTGGCCGGCCGGCCCGCGTCGACCCAGGCTTTGCGCGCGTCGCCGCCTTTCCATTGCCGCGTGGTGAAGCCCAGGATCTCGACCTTCACATGGCACCGCTCGAGCGTGCGGGCGAGGATGTCCGCCGAGATCGCCGCGATCGAGATCGGTCGGCCGCGCATGGAGCCGGAATTGTCGAGCAGCAGCGTCACCACCGTGTCGCGAAACTCGGTGTCGCGCTCGACTTTGAACGAAAGCGGCGTGGTTGGATTGGCCACGACCCGCGCAAGGCGGCCAGCGTCGAGGATCCCTTCCTCGCGGTCGAACTCCCAGGCCCGGTTCTGCTGCGCCAGGAGCCGGCGTTGCAGCCGGTTGGCCAGACGCGAGGCGGCGCCTTCGAAGGGCGCGATTTGTTGGTCGAGGATTGCGCGCAGGCGGTCGAGTTCCTCGGCATCGCAAATCGCCTCGGGCGCGATCACTTCGTCCTGCGCTGTCGTGAAGACGCGGTAACCGGGATCGGCGTCGCTGAAGGCGCCGGTCTCGGGGCGCTCCGGCAGCTCCGCGCCTTCGAGATCTTCAAGATCCTCGTCGCGTTCCGGGCCCTCATCCTCCGTATCCGTCGCCATCTTGGCGTAGGATTCCGTCGGCTGCTCACTGGAGGGATCGGCTGGGCTGTCGTCAGCCTCCTCGCTCTCCTCCTCATCGCCGTCGCTGTCGCCGTCGGTGTCGCCGCCATCGGGCTCTTGTTCTTCTTCGGCGGTCTCCGGCTCCTCCTCATCGGCGGGCTGGTCGAGATCGTCGGGCGATTTGCCGAGCTGATCGCCATAGCCGAAATCCTGGATGATATCCCAAGCGAGCTTAGCGAAGGCGCGCTGATCAGCGAGGCACGCGCCCAGCCGGTCGAGCGAGGCGGCGCCTTTGCTCTCGAGCTGCTCGCGCCAGCCGGCGAGCCCCGCCTCCGCCGCATCCGGCAGGTCGCGGCCAGAGCCGTGGCAGCGCACGATGAGCCGCGCCGCGTCCACGATGTCCGCCCCCTCGGCGCCGCGCCAGCCCTTGGTCTGCGCCTCCGCCGTCAGAAGCACGTCGAGATTATCGCCGACGCCGGGCATTTGCTTGCCCGCAAGCGCCTCGACCCGGGCGCTCTCCAGCGCGTCGAACATGCGGCGCGCCACATCGCCTTGCGGCATGTAGCGGCCATGCAGCGCCGGATCATGGTGCCGCGCGCGCATGGCGAGCGCGTCGCCATGGCCGCGGGCGGCGCGCACCTCCTCAGCGGTCATGCGATGCGAGACTTGCGGCAGACGCGCCAGCGCCGCGCCTTCGGCCGCATTCGAAAGGCCCGGCGGATCAGCGCTGTATTTCACATCCAGCTCCGTATCGCCCGCCAGCGCGCGCGTCGCCTCGGCGAGCGCTTTGCGGAAAGGTTCGGCTGGATTGTCGGTCTTGCGGCTCATCGCGCTCGGTTTCGCTTGTGTCTGGCGCGCCGTCGTCTGCGCCGCGCTCTGGTCTTATCGGGCGGCGGGGCCGTCCTCGGCCAAGGCGCCCAGGATCCGGGCCCAGCTGCGGACGCCTTTGTGAAAGCTCGTCAGCTCGTATTGCTCGTTGGGCGAGTGGATGCGGTCGCTCTCCAGCGCGAAGCCGATCAGCAGCGTCTCCATGCCGAGGATCGATTTGAACTCGCCCGCAACCGGGATCGAGCCGCCGCCGGCGATCAGAGCGGTGGGCTGCGCCCATTCGGCGTCAAGCGCGGCGGCGGCGCGCTTCAGGTCAGGATGGCCGTAATCGAGCCGACTCGCCGGCGCGCCGCCATGACGCTCCAGAACCGCTTCGCAATCGGCGGGCGTGTGCGCCTTCACATGCGCCTCGAAAGCGCGCCACACCGCTTCGGGATCCTGATCGCCAACGAGACGGAACGACACCTTGGCCATCGCTTCGGCCGGGATGACGGTTTTGAACCCGTCTTCCTGATAGCCGCCGGAGATCCCGTTGATCTCAGCGGTCGGCCGCGCCCAGATTTGCTCGAGCGCGCTGAAGCCAGCTTCGCCTGCGGGCTCCGAGAGGCCGATCTCGCCCAGGAAAGCGGCCTCATCAAAACCAAGCTCGGCCCATTGCGCGCGGATCTCAGGCGGGATCTCCGGCACGCCCTTATAGAAGCCGGGCAGGGTCACCGCGCCGGCCTCATCGCGGAGATCGGAGAGGATTTGGGAGAGAACCGCGATCGGGTTCCTGGCCGCCGAACCGTAAGCGCCTGAATGAAGATCGCGGCTCGCCGCTTTGATCGTAACGGTGGCCGCCATCAGCCCGCGCAGGCTCGTGGTGATCGCCGGACGCTCGGCGCTCCACATGCCGGTGTCGCAGACGAGCGCGACATCGGCCTTCAGCGCCGCGCCATGGCGTTTGAGGAAGGGCGCCATGCTCGCGCCGCCGCTTTCCTCTTCGCCTTCAAGCAAAAACGCGACGTCGACCGGCGGCGCGCCGGCCACGGCCACCCAGGCGCGCACCGCTTCGAGAAAGGTCATCAACTGACCTTTGTCATCCGAGGCGCCGCGCCCGCGGATCGCTTTGGCTCCGTCGGCGCGCGTCTCGAGAAACGGCTCGAAGGGCGGATGGGCCCAGAGGTCGAGCGGATCCACAGGCTGCACGTCGTAATGGCCGTAAAAGAGCGCTCGCGGCGCGCCAGGCGCTCCTGGGCGGCGCGCGACGACCATAGGATGGCCGTCCGGAACCTCTGGCGTCGCGATCAGCTCCGGCGCATAGCCGAGCGCTGTCAGTTCGCCGGCGAGCCAATCGGCCGCCGCGCGGCAATCGGCGCGGTGCGCGGCTTTGGTCGAGATGGATGGGATGCGCATCAGAGCGAAGAGCCGCTCAAGGCTCTGCTCGAGATCGGCGTCGATGCGCTGGAGCACTGCGTCTAAGCTCGCATCTGTTCTCATGTCGGGCGGTCTCCGCGGCGACGCTCTTCGCTGGCTGCGCCGCTCATCGCCACTGGCCCGCGATGAGGCGCGCAGCGCGCGAAGAGCGGCGTCTCAGCCAGATGTCTTAGCCAAAGGCGAGCCGCGCCGCGCTTTCGGGCAGCTCGCCGCCGATATGGCGTTGATAAAGTTCGGCGACGGTCTCGCGCTCAAGCTCATCACATTTATTGAGAAAGGTTACGCGGAAGGCGTAATCGAGATCGCCGCCGAAGATCTCGGCGTTCTCAGCCCATGCGATCACGGTGCGCGGGCTCATCACCGTCGAGATGTCGCCCTTTTTGAACGAGGCGCGCGTCGCGTCCGCCAAGCGCACCATTCGCTCCACCAGCGGGCGGCCCTCATCGGTGTCGTAATGCGGCGCTTTGGCCAGAACGATCTGCACTTCAGCGTCGATCTCTAGGTAATTCAGCGTCGTGACGATCGACCAGCGATCCATCTGGCCTTGGTTGATCTGCTGCGTGCCGTGATAAAGGCCTGTCGTGTCGCCGAGCCCGACCGTGTTCGAGGTGGCGAAGAGGCGAAAGCCAGGATGAGGCGTGATCACGGTGTTCTGGTCGAGCAGCGTGAGCTTGCCCTCACGCTCCAGCACGCGCTGGATCACGAACATCACATCCGCCCGGCCGGCGTCGTATTCATCGAACACCAGCGCTACGGGATGGCGCAGCGCCCAAGGCAGGATCCCTTCCTGAAACCGCGTGATCTGGCGGTCGTTCTCGATCACGATCGCGTCTTTTCCGATCAGATCGATGCGGCTGATATGGCTGTCGAGATTAACGCGGATGCAGGGCCAATTCAGGCGCGCGGCGATCTGTTCGATATGGGTGGATTTGCCGGTACCGTGATAGCCTTGCACCATCACGCGTCGGTTGAAAGCGAAACCGGCGAGCACGGCGCGGGTGGTGTCGGGATCGAAGCGGTAGGCGTCGTCGAGATCCGGAACTTGCGGGCTGGGCGCGGAGAAGCCTGGGATCTTCACGCCCATATCGACGCCGAAGAGCGCTTTCGCGTCGAACGCGGCGTCAGGCGCATGCGCCGGAGGATCGCCCGCGGCGGCGCGGCTCGGCTCGCTCGCTGTGCTGACCGCGGCTCTCTCCATGACGGCTCCCATCGTTCGTTTTTCATCCGGCGCAGACGGTTATCGGGCGCGCCGCCTGCATCAACAGTCTGTTCCGCAAGGAAGGTTGCGTCATTTGCGGGGCGCGCTTGGGCGCCGCTTCACGCTGTCTTTGCGCTTGGCGGACATTAGCGCTCCGCGCTGTGGGAGCAAGCGGCGCGGCGCCCCTCAGTCCCGAAACGCGTCGTTCGATTTGAGCTGGTCCCAGGCCCAGAGCACGTCCCGCAGCCGCGCCTCCTCCGAGCGGTCGCCGCCGTTTTGGTCCGGATGAAACCGCTTCACCAACTCTTTATAGCGCAGGCGGATCTCGGTCTTGGTCGCCAGCGCGTCGAGCTCCATGATCGTTAGAGCGCGGCGCACCGTCTTCGGCAGAACCTTTTCGCGCGCCTCGCGCGCCTGGCCGCGCTCGCCGGGGTTGAGCGTCGCCTTATCGCCGAGGGCTTCGAGCGGATCGTCAAGGCCGAGGCGCTTGAAGGCTTGCCCGTCCGGATGCGGCCCGCCCGTGCCAGTCGCATAGGCCGGCGCTTTGCCCATCTTCCAGGTTTGCCGGCCCCAGAGCTGATCCGACTGCATGCTCTCGGAGATCTCGTCCTCGGTCATGTTCTCATAGAAATTCCAGCGGCTGTTGTATTCGCGGACATGCTCGAGACAGAACCAGCGAAACTCGTTGAGCCGCTCGCGCGAGCGCGGCGCGCGATAGAGGCCGGGCTTTTCGCAGCCCTCCCATTCGCAGACGCGGCGCGAGGCGCCCACTTCGCCGGACATGCCGCGGCTGCGCGCGTTGCGCCGTTTCGAAGCGCCGACGCTGATGTCGAAGTCCAAAGGCTTTCGCTTCGTCATCCGAGTTCCTTCCATCCGCTCGTCGACGCCGTCCGCTGGCGCTGGCGCGGCGCAGCGGCGGAGTGTACTCCAGGACGCCTGACGCTCAAGGGGAGAGACGGCGCCGGCGCGCGGGCGCGCGCCTCAGAGGAAAGGAGGGCGAGATGACGACGGAGCAAGAGACCGCCGAGGCGGCGGAGGCGGCGGGGATCGATTTCGCGGCGGCGCCGCCAGAGGTCGTGGCGGCGGAGATCGAGCGGCTCCTTCGGGCCGCCTTCGCGCCATCACGCTTTGAATTGATTGATGAAAGCGATGACCACAAGGGCCATGGCGGCTGGCGGCCCGGCGGCGCGACGCATTTCCGGCTCAGCCTCGCCGCGCCCGCCTTCGCCGGGCAAAGCCGCATCGCGCGCCAGCGCGCGGTTATGCGTGTTCTCAAGGACGCGCTTGAGCAACGCGTGCACGCGCTCGCCTTGTCCATCGAAGCTGAATGAGGCGGCTGCCGCGGCGTGAAACGCGGCGTTCCGCGATTCGCGCCGCGGCGTTGTCTGGGGGGCTCGCGCCACCGCCCATGGGGGCGCGGCGCGCTCTCAGTCCCGATCGCGCTGTTGGCGCATCGTCTCCACGAGGCCGCGGAAGCGCTCCTCCGGATCCTCGCGCGAGCCGTTGACCCGGGCGCCGCGCTCAGCCTCCACCGACCGGCGCGCCGCCATGCGGGCCTCGCGCCGCCGCATGGGCCGGCCGCCGCGCATATCGTCATCGTCTCGGGCGCTGAGGCCGGCGCCGGCGCCTCTGACGCGCGGGCTCTCGTCAAAGCCGAGATCCCGGGAGCGTCGGCGCGGCTGGCCGGAAGCGGCCGCGCGGGGATCGGCGACGCCGCCGCCCCGGCCCATCATCGAGGCGTCCGCCGGGTCGCGGCGTTTGGCGCGGACGCCGTCGCGTCCCGGCTCCTCCGGATAGGAGGCGCGCCGCGGCGGCGCCGCCGCCATATCCGGCTCCACCCGCGTCTCCGCCGACGCCGCGCGGTCGAACACGAGCACCGTGTAGGACGCCGTGCGGCGCCCGCCGAAAAGGCCCGCGCGCTCCGTCATCGCCACGTGATCCGACCCGGCGTAGCGCCAGCCCGATTGCGCTTCGCGATTAATGATCTCGGCCATCGCCGCCGCGACGCGGTCGCCTTTGGATTTGCCCAGACGGCGCCCGGCGCGGAGCGCTTGCGGCATCGCGACGGTCTTGTATTCGCGACGATCCATGTTCGCAGCCATCCTTTCGGCCTCCAGACCCGCGTCCGGCCACCTCGACCCAGAAGCGCGCGCGCCGCGCCGCTCGGGTCTCGGACGCCGGATCATCCCCAGAAAGATCCGCCCCTCGCACGCTCCTTACGCGAGCGCACGCAACTGTCAAACTTTCCGCAACAGCTCCGCCCGCTTCTCGGCGAGCAGCTTTTTCTTATACCGGCTCTGCGCCACGTCGAGCAGAACCATCACCACGACTGAGAAGTAGAATGTCGCTTTCGGCAGCGCCTCGATTTCGTAACCGAGCAACGTCAACTGCGCTTTATGCGCGCCTTCCGACAGCAACAGGACGCCCACAAGCAACAGAATAAAGAGACCTAGCACTTCATACATGCGGTTCTTCGTGATGAATACGGTCACACGGTCGGCCAGAAGCAGCATCATCACGCCAGAGGCGACGACCGCGAGAGAGAGCGTCAAAAAGTCGTCCGTGATCGCGATCGCCGAAAGAATCGAGTCGAAACTGAAGATCAGGTTCATGATCACGATCCAAACCAGCACTTCAAACGAACTCTTACGCCCACGTTTATCCACATCTGTTCCGACATGGTTCAAGGCGAGCATGTGAGCGATCTCCTTCATCGCCGTGTACATGATGAAGGCGCCGCCGAGCATGAAAACGAGGTTGTCGAACTTCGCGGTCATCTCGATCAAGCCCGGCCGCTCAAGCGTGAACAGCTCCGCCGTGAGCGAGTTCAAAAGGACGAGCATGACGAAAAGAAGGACAAGGCGCAGCAGAACCGCGATGATCACGCCGAGACGACGGACCTTCGCTTGCTCCGCCTCGGGCGCGCGCTTTGATTCGATCGACAAATAAAGCAAATTGTCGAAGCCAAGCACCGCTTGCAGAAAGATCAGCATTCCAAGGGCGCCCAGCCCTTCGAGCGTCAACAGCTCCATCATCCCGTCCTTTCTTCGCTGCGCCGGCGCCGCGCGCCCTCTCCCGCGCCGCTTTTCACACTGCGGCCGGCGGCGTAAGCTTCGCAGCGCGGAACAGCGCCGCGCAGGGGCCGGGCGGCGAAGGATCGCGGATCGCGGCGGCGCTCGACCTTTGCTAAGCGAACAAGAATTGGGCCAATTGCGCCGATGCGCTGGAGATCTGGCGCGACGGCGCGCCGCGGCGCGCGCGAAACGCACGCGGAACGCCCCATGGAGGAGCGAATGATGGCGACCTTTCCCAACCCTTTTTGGCCGTCGCCCTCGGCGCCGAAGCAGGAGGCGTCCTCCGAGACCTCGGTGGTGCTGATCGCGACCTTCGTGGTGCCGGCGTCGATGGAGGATGGGTTTTTGCAATGGTGGCGCGTTTTGAAGCCCTATTTCGCCGCCCAGCCCGGCTTCGTCTCAGCGCGGCTGCATCGGAGCCTCGACCAAAACCAGCAATACCGCTTCATAAACATCGCCGAATGGCGGAGCAGCGACGCCTATCGCCAAGCGCTCTCCTCGATGTGGAGCACGGTGCCGAAACCCAGCATTCCCGGCTTTGAGTGGCATCCGGCGCTTTACGAGGTGATCGAGGAGACCTGACGCCGGCGCTAGCGGAGAGACGGGAGGGAGCGGATGCTGACGCTTTGGGGACGGAGCACCTCGGTGAATGTGCAAAAGCCGATGTGGCTGTTGGCGGAGCTCGGGCTGGCGTATGAGCGCAAAGACGTCGGCGGCCCGTTCGGCGGGCTCGACGACCCGGCGTTCCGGGCGCTCAGCCCGGCCGGGCTGATCCCGGCGCTGTTGGATGAGCGCGCGGGGCGGCGCGCGGCGGTGTTCGAGAGCGCGGCGATCTTGCGCTATCTCGCCGCGATCGAGCGGGCGGAGGCGTTCTGGCCGTCGGATCCGCAGGCGCGCGCCCAGGTCGACTCCTACGCCGAATGGGCGCAAGCGGCGGTCTATCCGCCGCTCACCGCGCTCTTTCTCGGAATCGTCCGCACACCAGTTCCAGATCGGGACGCCGGCGCGCTGAAGGCGGCGCTTGAGACGCTGCTCGCGCGGCTTGTCGTGGCGGAGCGGCGCCTCTCGGCGCAGGAGTGGCTCGCAGGCGCAAGCCCCGGCGCGACGCTGGCGGACATTGTGTTCGGCGCGGCGCTGCACCGGATCCTGACGCTCGAGATCACGCGGCCCGAGACGCCTGCGCTTGAGGCGTATTACAGCCGGCTGAAAGATCGGCCCGCCTATCGCTCGGTGATCGCCGTCGATTACGACGCGATGCGCGTCTCCGGCGCGGAGCGCGCCGCTGCGCCTGTCGTGTGATCGCGCCCGGGTTGGTTCTGAGGAGAGACGCTGATGGCCGCCGCAACGCCGATGGATCCGCCGCCGCGCGCCTGCCCGTCTTGCGGCGCCGCGATGGATTGGCGCTTTGAGCTCGTGCGCATGCGCGATTGCGATCAATGCGGCGTCACCGTCGCGCTGATCGACGGCGATGCGCAGGCGGTGGGCGAGCGCGGCGAGATGGCGGCCGCGCCGTCGCTTTTGAAACTCGGCGAGGTGACGCTGCTCGACGGCGAGCGCTGGCTGCCCGTCGGCCAGCTGAGGTTTGATTACGGCGCTGGCTGGTGGGACGAGTTTTGGTGCGAGAGCGGGAGCGGCCAGGGGCCGGTTTGGATCTCGGTCGATGAAGGCGACATCGCGCTGGAGCGGGAGGTGGCGTTCAGCGCCGCGCCGAAGATCCCAGGCGGCTGTCCGCCGGCCAGGAGATCGTCTCCGGCGGCGCGGCGCCCTCGCCGCCTGGGATCTCGGTCGATGAAGGCGACATCGCGCTGGAGCGGGAGGTGGCGTTCAGCGCCGCGCCGAAGATCC
>JBCBCG010000145.1:0-11333 GCA_038530925.1 Pseudomonadota bacterium | reverse complement strand
GTGGACGCCTCGCAGCGGCTTGGGCAGCGCCTGCCGCTCGCCGCGCCGATGACGATCGGCGCCTTCATGCTCGCCGGGCTGGCGCTCTGGATCATCGCCGCCGCGGGGCGCCGCGTCTTCCGCGCCGCGGAAGCGCGTCGCAAGGCGCGCGCGGAGCGAAAAGGTGATCCAGACGCCGCCGGCGCAGCGTAACCGAAGCATGAAGGCGCCGATCGTCATCGGCGCGGCGAGCGGCAGGCGCTGCCCAAGCCGCTGCGAGGCGTCCACAACCGCCTTTGCGGGATCGCCGCCGAGATAGGCTTCGATCACCGCATCGCCGAAGAGATAGAGCCCGCAAAAGAACACAAGGCCGACCAGCGCCGTCAAAAACCCGGTGGCCAGCGCCGCATCCGCGCGCAGCGGCCAGCGTTCATTGACGCCAAGGCCGAGAAGCCCGCCGAGCAGCGCGGCCAGCGGCGCGGTCTCACGGATTTGGCGAAGATCGAGGGGCCCTTCCGCCGCCAAAACGGCGATCGCCGCCGCGGCGCCCGCCGCCGCGTAGAGCAGCGCCCCAACCCATCGTGCGGCCATGCGTCTTCTCCCTCGCGACGTCGGCTGAGGCCTCGTTCCGGCCCAAGCGCTTGGCGCGCCCATGCGCGCCGCTCGCCGACTCGCCCCTCTCCACGCCACGGCGTCGCGCGACCGCGTCGCCGCGTCAACCCCAGCGCGAAGATGGGCGTAGGGATCGTTCCGCCGCCGCCGTCACGCCCGCCGCAGCGTCACCTGCTTCACATCCGTCGTGCCGGCGCGGAAGCACGCGGCGCAGCTCGCCAGATACATGTTCCAGAGCCGCTGGAAGCGCTCATCGAACGGCCGCGCGCCCTCCAGCGTTTCGATCTCCGCCCAAACGCCGTTGAAGCGGTCCGCCCAATCGCGCAGCGTGCGCGAGTAGCTCTCGCCGAAGGAGAGTTCGCCCTCCCATTCGAGGCCCGCGCGCGCCGTCTCGCGCCGCAGCGCCGAGGGGCTCGGCAGCATGCCGCCGGGAAAGACGTATTTCTGGATGAAGTCGACCTTGCGCCGATAGCTCTCGAAGAGCCGATCTTCGATTGTGATGATCTGCAGCGAGGCGCGGGCGCCGGGCTTCAGCCGGTCGCGCACCGCGTCGAAATAGCTCGGCCAATAGGCCTCGCCGACCGCCTCGAACATCTCGATCGAGGCGACGCCGTCATAAGCGCCGGTCTCGTCGCGATAATCGCGCAGCACCAGCTCCACACGGTCCGACAGCCCGGCCTTGGCGATGCGCGCTTGGGCGAACGCCAACTGCGAGGGCGAGATGGTGAGGCCGGTGACGCGCGCGCCGCGCGCGCCTGCGGCGTATTCCGCGAAGCCGCCCCAGCCGCAGCCGATCTCGAGCACATGATCGCCGGGCTTCAGACCCATTCGATCGCAGATCGACGCGTATTTGGCCGTCTGCGCCGCCTCGAGGCTCTGCTCCTCACTCTCGAACAGCGCCGAGGAGTAGGTCATCGAAGGGTCGAGCCAGAGCGCGTAAAACGCGTTGGAGAGATCGTAATGCGCTTGGATGTTGCGCTTCGCGCCGGTCTTCGAGTTCCGGTTCAGCCAATGGCGGAAGCGGTTCGCGGCGCGCACCACCGCGCCGCCGGGAATGCTGTGCGCGACGCGCTCATTGTTGAGCAGGATCACATCCATCACGGCCTGCAAATTCGGCTCGGCGCTCCACCAGCCATCCATATACGCTTCGCAGAAGCCGAGATTGCCGTGGCGCAGGATGCGCCCGAACATACGCGGATCATGCGCGACGATGCGCGCCTCCGGCCCCGGCCGCGCGCCCTCGGCGCGGAAGACGCGGCCGTCCGGCGTCTGCCATTCCAGCGCGCCGCAATCGAGGCGCGCCACGGCGCGGAACATCACCGCGAACCAGCGCGGCAGCCCGCGCTGCCCCTCCGTGCTGCGGAAGATCGCGTCGCCCCGCTCGTCTCCCGTCCAGTCCAAGCTGACCATCGCTCCCCCTCCGTCTCATCTTCAAATCGCGTCGTGCGCGGCTGATTAGGTTAATTCGATCAAACGCGCCGGCCAGACGGCGCCGCGCCGTTTTCAGCCGCGTAAGCGGCGCTCTCGCCGCGCTGGGCCGCGGGCGAGGCCATGCGGCGGCCGATCATCGGCACGCCCTTCAGCGCCAGCCGCAGCGCATGCCAGTGGATCAAAGCGATCACGCGGAAGCCGAGCGCCGGATGCGTGGCGAAGCGCCGGGCGATCCGCGCGTCGCTGAGCGGTTCGGCGCGCCCGCTCCAGGTTGCGATCAGCTCATCGCCCGCCGCATCCGCCTCTTTGATCCTGAGCGCGAGGCGCTCGCCCGGCGGCGGCGCGGTGAAGCGGTAGGTTTTGTCCATGCCGATGAAGGGCGAGACGTAGAACGCCTTGTCGCGCGCATGCCGAGGCGCCGCCTCAGCCTCGTCCGCCGCATCGAGCCGCGCGGCGTAGGCGTGCTGGCCGCCGATGGTGTTCTTCACTTCATAGACGATCGAGCTGAGGCGTCCGTCGGCGTCGTAGCCGTAATAGACTGAGAGCGGATTGAAGACGTAGCCGAGCACGCGCGGAAAGCAGAGCAGCATCAACCGGGCCGGCGGCGGCGCGCTGATCCGCGCGAGCTGCGCCTCCACCCAAGGGCGGAGCGGGCGCCCGTCGCGCGGGCCGTGATCGGCGTCCCGAAACCCAAAGAGCGCCGGCTTGTTATAGCCGAAAAAGCGCAGCCGCCGCGCCGTCTCGGCGAGGCGATCCACATCGAGCCAGAGCGAGACGACGCTGTGGCGGAAGCGATGCCGCGCCGGCTTCAGCCGCATATGCATCACATGCCCGACGAAAAGCCGCGGCGCGAAGGCGTCGACGCCGTGCGGCGCCGCGCCGGCCTTGTCGCCGCGCGTCGGTCGCTCATCGTCTCGCAGGCTCATTCCGCGGCGATCGCCAGGCCGCGGATCGGCGCGCCGAGGTCCCGCGCCCAGACCGGCGTCGCGCCCAGCGCCGCAGCGACGCGCAGCCCGCTCCGCAGCCCATCCTCGTGAAAGCCCCACCGCGTCCAGGCGCCGGCGTACCAGAGGCCGCCGCGGCCCTGGATGTCGTCGAGCCGCGTTTGCGCGTCGAACGCCGCCTGATCGTATTGCGGATGCGCGTAGGAATAGCGGCCGAACACCAAGTTCGGATCCGGCTCCCGCGGCGGGTTGAGCGTCACGAAGAGCGGTTTCTTCCGGTCGATGTTCTGGAGTCGGTTCATCCAATAGCTGACCGCCGCCGGCCGGGCGTTCGCGCCGGTTTCGTTTAGGAAGTTCCAGCTCGACCAAACTTTGCGGCGCTTGGGCATCAGCGCGGGATCGCGGTGCAGCACCGCGGTGTTCTCGCGATAGCGGACAGCCGAGAGGATCGAGCGCTCCTCAGCGTCGGCGTCCTCCATCACTGCGAGCGATTGATCGGGATGGCCGGCGAGCAGCACCTGATCGAACACCCCCTCCGCGCCGTCGCTGAAGGCGATCTCGACCCGTCCATCGACGCGGCGGCGCAGCGCGCGGGCGCCGACGCCGGCTTGCGCCCGTGGTCCGAGCTCCTGCAGCGCGCGGCGCACATATTCGCGGCTGCCGCCGGAGACGGTGCGCCAGGTGATCACGCGGCCGAAGCCATGTAGCAGCGCGTGATTGGCGAAGAAGGTCACGAAGCCTTTGGCCGGAAACGCGCTGATCTCCGCCGACGGCGTCGACCAAATCGCGCCGCCCATGCCGTAGAGAAAGTTCTGCCGAAAGCCTTCGGCGAAGCCATGCTGGTCGAGAAACGCGCCAAGGCTCAGCCCTTCCAGCGCGCCGCTCTCCAGCGCGGCCTTCGCCACGCGGTTGAAGCGCATGATCTCGCGGAAGCTCCACAGGAATTTCGGATCGAGCACGCGCCAGCGCTGGGCGAAGACGCGGTCGAGATCATCGCAGGCGTACTCCAGGCGTCCGCGATCGAGCGAGACCGAGAAAGACATGTCGGAGGTTTCGCTCGCCACGCCGAGATGGTCGAACAGCGCGCAGAGGTTCGGATAGTTGCGATCGTTGAAGACGATGAAGCCGGTGTCCACCGGCGTCTCCTCGCCATCGTAATCCACCACGACCGTGTTGGCGTGACCACCGAAACGCGGATCCTGCTCGAACAGATGGACGTCCGCGGTGTCTTTCAACGCGAGGGCCGCGCCCAGGCCGGAGATGCCGGCGCCGATGATGGCGATCTTCAAACCAGTGTTCCTTGTGTGGGGTGTCGTGGAGAAGAGACGCGCCGCGCGGAAAGCGCTGAGCGCGGCGCCGCTATGCGGCGCGCATGGCTTGGTAGGCGGCCAGCGCGCGTTCGCGCCCGGCCTTCAAGGGCAGGAGTTGTTCGGGATAGGGATCATCGGCGCAGAGCGCCCAGCTTTTGGGACAGGCTTCGAAAAAGGCGAGGCCGTCGTCGCCGGCTACGCCGTCCTCTGGACCGCTTAGGGCGAGCGCCGCGGGGTGACGGCGCCGCGCCTCCGGCAGCCAGCGCCGCACATAAACGCCGGCGGGATCGAATTTCTCGGCTTGGGTCTCCGGATTGAAGATCCGGAAGAACGGCGCGGCGTCCGGTCCTGAGCCTGCGACCCATTGCCAGCCCATCGCGTTCGAGGCCGGATCGAAATCCACCAGATGCTCGGCGAACCAGCGCTCGCCGACGCGCCAATCCACCAGCAGGTTCTTGGTGAGGTAGCTGCCCACGAGCATGCGCGCGCGATTATGCATGACGCCGGTCACGTAGAGTTCGCGCATCGCCGCATCGATCACCGCGACGCCGGTGCGGCCCTGGCGCCAGCGCTCGATCGCCTCGGCGGCCGCGTCATCCGTCTCCGCGCGCCAGGGAAACCGATCCCATTCGGCGCGCCAATTGCCGCTGCGGATGTGCGGCGTGTGATAGGCGAGATGCCAGGCGAATTCGCGCCATATCAGCTCCTGCTGGAACACGCGCGCGCCCGCCTCGGCTTTGGGATCCTGCGCCGCCGCCGCCCAGGCGCGGCGGGGCGAGATCTCTCCCAGCGCGAGATGCGCGGAGAGCCGCGAGGTCCCGTCTCGATCAAGACGGTCGCGATCATCCGCATAGGCGGCGAGCCCGCGCTCGATGAAGCGCTCAAGCCGCGCCTCCGCCGCCGCCTCCCCGAAAGCGGCGTATCGCGCCACCACGGCGGCGCCGCGGCGCATGCCAGCCTCAAGGTCCAAATCACGGAGGCTCAGGCCGTTCGGCCAGCTCCGCGGCGCCGGCCAGCGCGCCGGCCGCGAGGGCGCGGTCTCCAGCGTCTCCGGCGGCGCGAAGGCTTTGCGGAACGGCGTGTAGACCTTAAAGAACCCCCCGCTTTGCGTCGTCGTCTCGAACGGCTCTCGCATCAGGAAGCCGCCGAAGCTCTGGGCCTCGAGCCCTCTCGCGCGCAGCGCCGCCTTCACCGCCTTGTCGCGCTCGATCGCAGAGGCCTCGTAATAGCGCGACCAATAAACCGCCGCCGCCCCCGTCTCCCGCGCCAGCGCCGCCAGCGCCGCGCCAGCCTCGCCGCGGCGCAGGATCAACCGGCCGCCCAGCGCTTCGATTTCCGCCGACAGCGCCGCCAGCGCTTGCGCCAGGCGCCAACGCGGCGCGGCGCCGAGCAGCGCTTCGTCGATCGGATCGAAAACATACGCTGGAATGATCGGCCGACCGCGCGTCAGCGCCGCCGCCAACGCTGGATGATCGCCCAGGCGCAGATCGCGGCGCAGCCACAGCAGCGTCGGCGCGCCGCCGCCGGTGTCGACTCCCGTCTTCGAAGGCGTCTCAGCCATCGCCGGACCACTCCCGAGGCGCATTAAGGACTGCGCCGGACGGCGCAGGTTCCTTAACAGTTTCAACGTGCGACGCTTAGCCGCGCGCTGTTTTTCTCAGCGCAGAGAGGTGGCGCCGGAACCGATTTCGTCGCGAAAAAAAATACCACGCGCGCTCTTCGCGCCGGCGCCGTGGCGATTGAGCCGCCGTTCGTCGCGCGGCTCAGAGCCGGTGCGGTGGCGCCCTCAAAACAGGCGCCCTGATGCACGGATCCATAAAATTGCACGCATAATTATGCAGTTGCGGCGGAACGCCACTTCCCGCGGCAAGGTTTATGCGACAGTCTTAAGACACCGCGGCTTCGCGGCGGCGCCGTAGGGCGATGGGCGAAGCGACCGCGCAAGCTCGCGATGACGCCGGTCGGCGCTGCGGCCGGCTTCGACGGAGCCGATCATGTCCAAACCATCCCATCGCCTCGCGCCGCGGCGGCGCGCCGACGCTGATCTTCTGGCGCAGCTTGAAGGCATGAGCCTGACCACGGCCGAGATCACCTATCGTTTGCCCGACCATCGCAGCCTTCTGCAAACCTTCGTCTGGCAGGAATACGACGCCGCGCCGCGCTTTCCGAAGTTGGAGCGTTTCCTCGACTTCTGGAATCGCGAGATCGAAGGGCCGATCCACTCGGTGCGGGTGGCGAGCGCGCGGTTGATCCGCCCGCTCGAGATCCGCAGCGCGCGGGAGGTCGCGGTGCACTAAAGGGCCGAGGCGCGCTTGCGGTTGCAGCGCGCTTCGGGCTTGACCCTGCGCATAGATCGCTCGATGCCGGCGGGAGAGCGTCTTTTCAAGAGGCGTGGATGCGTAGGGGCGAAAGATGAGTGAGACGACGTCGCAGGCGGCGAGCGCGCGCAGCGCGGCGCTGGATCCTTATGATCAGGCGTATCTGCGGCGCGTGCTCGATCGCGCGAAACGGATCGCAGTGGTCGGCGCCTCGCCGAAACCGACCCGGCCTAGCTGGATGGTGTCCCGCTACCTCAAAACCCGCGGTTATGAGGTGATCCCGGTCAATCCTGCGGCGGAAGGCCAAGAGATCCTCGGGCGCCCGGCGCGCGCGTCGCTGGCGGAGGTCGCGGCGAAGGATGGCGCCGTGGACATGGTTGTGATCTTCCGCAAATCGGAGGCGGCCGGCGCCGTGGCGGACGAGGCTCTGGAGGCGTTTGGCGGGCGCGGGCTCCAAACCGTCTGGATGCAGATCGGCGTGCGCGACGAGGCTGCTGCGGCGCGCGCTGAAGCCGCCGGCGTCGATGTGGTGATGAACCGGTGCCCGAAGATGGAGATCTCGCGCTTCAATGGCGAACTCAGCCGGGGCGGCTTCAACTCCGGCGTGATCTCCTCAAAGCGCCGCCGCTAAGCGGTCTCACGCCCGAAGGCGCCGCTCTTTCGAGCGGCGCCGATGTCTTTACTGGCAACCATGATAGCGCAGGCAGCCATAGAAATTGTCGTTGTTGACGCCCCAATTTCCAGCGCACTGGTTCGCCCAGTAATCGCAAGCGCCGTTGCTCGGGGCTGGCGCGCTGTTGTAGCTGTCGCCCCGATATTCGTTCGGGCCGCTATTGGCGATCGCCGCGCCAATGCCAAGGCCGACGACCGCGCCGAGCACGCCGATTGCGAGATCGTTGTTGTCGTTGTCCTTATAGTCCTTGTAGTCGTAATAATCGCGGTAGTAACGGCGACGGTCTAGCCGCCGTTCCGCCAAACGTCGCTCGAAGCGGCGGTCGGCTCTGCGCTCGGCGCGCCGTTCAGCCCGGCGACGATCATCTCTGCGCTCAGCGCGCCGTTCGGCGCGGCGACGATCATCCCTGCGCTCGGCGCGCCGTTCGGCGCGGCGACGATCATCTCTACGCTCGGCGCGCCGTTCGGCGCGGCGAAGATCATCTCTGCGCTCAGCGCGCCGTTCCGCGCGGCGGCGATCATCTCTACGCTCGGCGCGCCGTTCCGCGCGGCGGCGATCGTCCCTGCGCTCGATGCGCCGTTCTGTCTGGCGGCGGAGCTTATCCTGCCGGGCGCGCCGCTCCTCGCGCAGGGCCTCGCGCGCATCGCTCTCGCTTTCAACCAAAGTCACGGTCGCCGGCCCGCTATCGCCTCCGAACCAAACCGGCGCGCCGGCGCTGGTGATCGGTCCGGCGAGGGCGCCGCCCGCGCCCATCGCGCCGATGGTCAGAGCCAGAGCGCCGCCACGCGCCACTTTCCAGGCCGCATCGCTGAGTTTCGTCATGGTCATTCCTCTTCTAGGGCGTGCTGGCGGCGCCTGGGTCTCGAGATCTTCTTCTTGAACTCAAGGTCTCACGCTTCTGGCGCGCCGTTTCCCCTTTTGAACGAGCGGCGAGGGGTGTTCCGTCGCCGCTGCGCGAAAAAATCTCGCCGGCTCAGTCGCAGCCGTGATAGCGCAAGCATCCGTAGTAATTAGGGTTCTGGAACCCCCAATTCTCGATGCAGCGATCCGACCAATATCCGCAGCGCGCGCCTTCTTCGCTGTACGCGGTGTCGAACTCATCGTAGCGATCGCCGAGGTAGACTTCGCTCTCCACCGGATAATCATAGATGACAGAGGTGCTTGGCGCGACGCTGATGAGCCACCATGGCGCCAGATACCACCAGCCGTCGTAGAAATAGTTGTAGCGGCCATGGCGATACCGAAAACGCGGCCCATGCCTGGCTTTGCGGTAAAAGCGCGGCGGTAGCGCGCGGCCGCGGCGATAAGCCCGAGGCGGCGCGTAGAGCCGTCCGTTGCGCCGGATCGCGCCGGCGCGGCGTAGATCGCGCCGGTCGAGACGGCGGTCGAACCGATTGACGCGGCGATCTTGGCGCCGTTCGAAGCGATCGGCGCGCAGGTCTTGCCGCCGGTCGAAGCGGCGCTCCAGGCGCCGCTCGCGCCGCGGATCGACGCCCGCCGCCGCGCGTCGGTCTTGGCGGCGCTCGAAACGATCCGCCCGCGCGCCTTGGCGCCGCTCAAAGCGGTTGTCGCGCCGCCCCTGCCGGCGATCGAAGCGGCGTTCGCGCCGGGCTTCACGCTGCACGCGGCGCGGTCGGTCGCCGCGAACCCGCCGCGCGCCGTCTCCGCGCGCGCGGCGCGGTCGGTCGCCGCGATATTGCGCTTGCTGGACGAGATCTTCCATTAAGCCCTGCGCTTCGATCATCGGCGGTTCGATCACGGGCGCTTCGATCGCCGGCGCTTCGGCTGCGTCTCGTTGCTCCAAGAATTCTTGCGCGCGTTGATCGGCGAGCGCCTCCATCATGCTGACGGAGCGCTGCGCCGCGGCGTCGCTCGCGCCGAGGCCGACCACGCCGAGCGCTAGGGCGGCGGCGCCGAGGGCGCTGAGCCCGACCGCGCGTGAACGCCCGCCGCCGCGGTGGCTTGCTAGGTTCATCATTGGGATCCGTTCCTTCCCTCTCTCCCAAGCCCCGTGAGAGAGCTGCGCGCCGCGCCGATCCGCTCCCATTCGCGCTGAACGACAGCAAGAACCGGCCCCAAAGCTGGGTGGCGGCCGCCTAGCGCCGCGCTCTACGCCGCCAGAGGGGCGGTCAACTGGGGCCATTCTGTGAAGATCGTGAGAGAATATTCAGTGCGCGCATTCAGCCGCGCGCGTTCAGCCGCACGCGCTCACGGAACGCGCTTACCGACCGCGCTTGCGGACCGCGTTCAAGGATCGCGCGTCGCGCATCGCCTTTCATGGATCGTCATGGAGGTTGCGCGCCCGCTCGCGCAGCAGGGTCTTTTGGATCTTGCCGGTTGAGGTTTTCGGCAGCGGTTCGAACAGCACGGTCTTCGGCCGCATGAAGCCCGCGAGATGCGCGCGGCAATGTTCGATCAAATCCGCCTCGGACACCGCCGCGCCGGGAACCAGCTCGACGAAGGCGCAGGGCGTCTCGCCCCAGCGTTCATCCGGGCGCGCCACCACGGCGACGGCCGCCACCGCCGGATGCTTGTAGAGCGCGTTCTCCACCTCGATCGAGGAGATGTTCTCGCCGCCCGAAATGATGATGTCTTTCGAGCGGTCGCGGATCTCGACATAGCCGTCAGGGTGCAGCACGGCGAGATCGCCGGTGTGGAACCAGCCGCCCTTGAACGCGGCCTCGGTCGCCTCGGGCCGCTTCAGATAGCCTTTCATGGTGATGTTGCCGCGCATGAAGATCTCGCCGAGCGTTTCGCCATCGGCGGGCACGGGCTCGAGCGTCTCTGGATCGGCGACCATGATCGCCTCTTGCACCGGATAGGCCACGCCTTGGCGCGCTTTGATCCGCGCGCGCTCCTCAAGCGGCAGCGCGTCCCAATCCGGGTTCCAGTCGCACACAACCGCCGGGCCGTAGACTTCCGTCAGGCCGTAAACATGAGTGAGCTCGACGCCAAGCGCCTCCATCTTGGCGATCACCGGCGCGGGCGGCGGCGCGGCGGCGGTCATCATCTTCACGCCATGGGCGAAGACCTTGCGGGCGCGCTCCGGCTCCTCAGTCAGCGCGCCGGTCATCATCGCCATCACGATCGGCGCGCCGCAAAGATGCGTGACCTGCTCGCGCTCCACCGCCTCGAATATGCTCTCGCGCTCGACCTTGCGCAGGCACACATGCGTTCCCGCCAGCGCCGTCACCGTCCAGGGAAAGCACCAGCCGTTGCAATGGAACATCGGCAGCGTCCAGAGGTAGATCGGGAACTGCCCCATCGACCAGGTCACCGCATTGCCGAGCGCGTTCAGATACGCGCCGCGATGCGAGTAGACCACGCCTTTCGGCTCGCCGGTGGTGCCGGAGGTGTAATTGAGCGAGAGCGCCCGCCATTCGTCGTCAGGGTGGATATAGGCGTATCCGTCGTCGCCTTGCGTCAGCAGCGCTTCATAGGTCGTCTCGCCCAGCCGCTTGGGATCGCTCGCCGCCGCATCCTCGATGTCGATCACGATCGGCGGGCGCTCCATCTGCGCCAACGCCTCGGCCACGACGCTGTGAAACTCCACATCGGTCAGCAGAACCTTCGCGCGCCCATGGCCGAGAATGTAGGCGATGTTCTTGGCGTCGAGCCTGACGTTCAGCGGGTTCAGCACCGCGCCGAGCATCGGAACCGCGAGATGCGCTTCGAGCAGGGCTGGCGTGTTCGGCGCCAGGATCGCCACGCAGTCGCCGCGCCCGACGCCGCGCCGCTCCAGCGCCGAGGCGAGGCGCCGGCAGCGCAGATCCGTCTCGCGCCAGCTCCGGCTGAGATCGCCATAGCGCATCGCCGTTCGATCGGGAAACACCGCCGCCGTGCGCGTGAGGAAAGAGAGCGGCGAGAGCGGAACGTGATTGGCCGCGTTCATCGCGAGGCTCTCGAACGGGTTGCTGGGCGCGTCGGCTTCGGTCACGCGATCCTCCTTGGGCGGCTTTCGCGCGCCCATGGGCGCGCGGTCGGGCGGCTTTCGCGCGGTCATGCGCGCGCGGGCGGGCGGCTCTTGCGCGGTCATACGCGCGCGGGCGGGCGGCTCTTGCGCGCG
>JBCBCG010000144.1:0-11346 GCA_038530925.1 Pseudomonadota bacterium | reverse complement strand
TGGCCCGCGCCGACCTGCGGCGAGCCGGCTTGCGTGGTCTTGGCTTCCTCCAAGCTGTCATTAGCATCTGGCCGCGCGAAGGCAACATCACCGATTTCTCCGGCGCGACCTTCCTTACTTGGGGCGGCGATGCGAATGACAGCTTGGAGGAAGCCAAGACCACGCAAGCCGGCTCGCCGCAGGTCGGCGCGGGCCAAGCGGTGAAGCTTGCTGTTTGGCTGAAGCACGCCGAGAGCCCGAATGATGATTTGCGCATCGCGCTGCAATGGATGGATAGCAGCTTCACGCAGCTTTCGCAGCAGACGCTGACGGTGCGAACCGCCGACATCGGATCGAGCGGCGGCTGGGCGTATCTCGAAGGGACGGCGCCGAGCAATGTGCGCCGCATGCGCATCTCGCTGGCGCGCGACGGCGTCGATCCAACCGGCGTTTGGTATGCGGGCGATGTGCGCGCGGCCATCGTGGACGGCTCCGTTGCGGCGGGACCGATCGCGGCGGGCGCGATCGGCGCCGCTGAGATCGCGGACGGCGCCGTCGGCACCGCCGAGATCGCGGACGGCGCGGTCACGGCGGCGAAGCTCGGCGGCGATGTCGCGACGGGCGATGTTCCAGCCGACGGCTCGATCACCTCGGCCAAGCTGGCGGCGCTTTCGGTGCTGCCGAGCGCGTTGTCGACGACATTGGGCCGCTCGATCCCGATGCCGCTTGATTTCGCCGCGTCATGGACGCTCGACAGCAATGTCGGCATCACCGTCCGCGACCGAACCCATAACAGCGACACAGAGCTGTTCGATGATCCAAAGGTTCTAGAGTTCGCCGGTGATGCGACCGACAGCTCTCAATTTGCAGCGGTCACTTCGGCTTACGACGTCTTTGCGACGCCGGGGCTCGAGTTTGAACTGATTGTCCCGCTATACTGCACCGGGCCGCCGGTTGGCGAGTTCAGGGTGCAGATCAACTATCGCGGCGACAGCGGTTACATCAGCGACAGCCGCGCCAATGTCTCGCCCTCTGAGATCACGGTGGGGCAGATCTATTACGCGCGCATCACCGGGACGCCGCCGGCGGGCACGAAGAAGCTTCAGATCAATGTGCAGCGCCGGGGAACGGATGCGACGGGGCTTTGGTATATGGGCGCGCCGCGGATGACGCTGCTTGATACGCAAGGGCCGGTGTCGATGCAGGTCTTCACCTCTTCGGCGACATGGACGCGGCCGGATGGCTGCCGCCGCGTGCTGGCGGCCGCGACCGGCGGCGGCGGCGGCGGCGCCTATGGCGGCTCGACAAGCAATGCGGGCGGCGGCGGCGGCGCGGGCGGCACCGCGATCTCGGTTCTGGATGTGATCGATCTGCCGAGCATCGCGGTGACGGTCGGGGCCGGCGGGGCTGGCGGCGTCGCGGCGACGCCTGCGGCGGCGGGATCGCTGAGCTCGTTCGGTGGCTGGCTCACCGGCTGGGGCGGCTCGCAGGGCGCCGAGAACGGCGATGGCGGCGGTGGAGGCGCCGCCACCTTTGGTCTCATCAGCACCCGAGGAGGCCAGGGGATGAGCACGGACGAGGGCGGCGCGAGCGCGGGCGGCCAGGGCGGCGCGTCTTTCTGGGGCGGCGGCGGTCAGGGAGGGCGCGGGTCGAGCAGCACCGGCCACCCGTCGATCTCCACATTCGTGAAAGGCGCGGGCGGAGGCGGCGGCAATCAGCAGGGCGCCGATGGCGGAGACGGCGGAGACGGGGTCGTGATGGTGCTCGAGTTTTATTGAACCTGGTCCCGCCGGTCCTCTTACAATTTGGAGACGTATGACATGAGCAAATCCGCTCTGATCGAGAACGGCGTGGTGGTCCAAGTCGCGCTCGGCGCGCCGATCCATCTCTACGGCCCAGATGGCGACCTCACCGAAGCGTCGCCTTACATCGCTTGTCCGGACGCCGTGCAAGTTGGATGGCTTTACGACGGCGCGGCCTTCGCGGCCCCGCCGCCGAATGCGCCGCCAACCGACGCCGAGGCCGCGGCGGCGGTCACTCTCACCCGCGCGGAGTTCTTTGATCGCTGGCGCGCGGCGGTGGCGCTGCAGCCGGGCGAGCCGCGCATTCTCGAGTGGACGATCTCTCAAGTCGAGGCCTCCGCATTGCCGGAGGCCGCCAAGGCGCTCTACGCCGAGCGGGTGGAGACAGCGGTCTCTTTTCCGCGAATCGATCCGGATCTCGGCGACGTGATGGCGACGCTTGGCGCGGTGTTCGGCCTCAGCGCCGCGCAGGTCGACGATCTCTTCCTCGGCCGCGCTGTCGTGATCGATCGGGCGCGCTGTCCGATCACGGGCGCAGTGGTGGGCCTGAAGACGCGGATCGAGACGCTCGAGGCGGGGTCATGACGCCGGACCGGCCTTCGGCGGCGCCGGAGGTCCAGCGCGAAGTCTCCGCCGTCGCCGCGTGGCTCACCGAGAATTGGCGCCCGGCGGCGACGGCGCTCGCCTTCATGGTGGTCATCTACAGCCAGTTCGAAGGGCTGAAGACCGAGCAGCGCCGGACCACCGAGGCGACGGTGAAGCTGCAGGACTCGATGATCAAAGTGCAGATCGAAATGGCGGCGCTGACGCGAGAGCTGCAAGACGTGACGGGCGAGAGCCAGCGCGCGTGGGATCGGATGAATGTGATGCGCGAGGATGTGCAGGATTTGAAGTCCGAGGTCGCGGCGCTGAAGGCGACGCGGGAGATGCCGCGATGAGCGCGAAGCGAAGCGCCGCCCGCGCGGCGCCGGCGGCGAAGGCGGCGGAGCGATCCGAGGCGGAAGCGCCGCCGGCGGACGCGCAGGACGCCTCAGAGCTCTTTCGCAGCGGGCTTGAGAGGCTGCGCGCGCTTGTCTTGGCGCAGCTGATCGAGGTGCTGGAGCGGCGCGGTCCTGAGCCGCCGGCGCCGCGCCGCAAACCGGCGAAGACCTCCGCCCGCGCGGCGGCGGCGAAGGCGGGCTCGGGCTCGGGCGCCGATACCGACGTCGACGCCCCAGCGCCGACGGGTTCGCCGCCGGGTTCGCCGCTGGCGCCGCCAGCGTACCTGTCGGCGGCGATCCGCTTTCTCAAAGACAACAGCGCCGCGATGGCGGAGGATGAGGACGCCGCGGCGCTCAGCGCGGTGATGGCCGAACTCGCCGCCGCCGATTTCGAGGCGCAAGACGGCGAGGCGGGCGACGACGAGATGGAGGATGAGTGGGACGACGCCGGCCGCCGCGGCTGGGACTGACCCGCCGCCTTGCGCGTTGAGATCGGCGCGCCCAGGCGGCGGATTGACGATCGCCGTCCAATCGCTGTGACGCATGCGCGCTCGTGTCGGTGCGGACTCCCAAAAATGCGCCTTTTGCGCTAACCTCCCGACGACTTTCCTTCCTGATGTGGAAGTGGGGGCGGGGATGCGCGACAGAAGGAGCGCTGGTGGACGCGTCGCGGGCGCGTGCGAACGCGATCGCGCGTGCGCTCGAGCGCCGTTTGTCCGGTTTCGCGAGGCGATCGGCGCCAGGCGTTCGGCGTCGTCGCGTTGGGCGTCGTCGCGTTGGGCGCGGCTCGGGCTGGCGGCCTGCGCTGCGGGCGTCGCCGGGCTTTGGCTCTCTTCCGGCGGGCCCGTCGCCCAATCTCAATTCCCGGCCCGGGCGTTGGTCTCCGAGACCGGCGGCGCGGGCTGCGATGCCGGAGAGCGGCGGATCCGCTTCGCCCATGGCGCGCCGGCCCAAGGCCATCCCATCGGCGAGGCGGCGCGCCGTTTCGCCGTGAGCGTGAACCGCGATCTCGACGGCCGCGTGTGCGTCGAACTCGTTGCGGCCGGCGCGCAGGCGACGGATGACGCGGCGCTGGCGGCGCTGCGCGCAGGCGAGGCGGAAATGGCCGCGCCGCGCGCCGCGGCTTTGGAGAGCCTCGCGCCAGGGCTGCGGATCTTCGACATTCCCTTCCTGTTCAAGAGCCGCGCCGATGCGATGTGGTTTCAGCGCTCCGGCGCGGGGCAAAGGCTGAAACGCGCCTCGGATGGCGCGGTGAAGGGCCTCGCGTTTTGGAACGCCGGGATGACGCATCTCTCCGCGGTGGCGCCGATCACGCGGCCGGGCGCGCTGGCGGGCCTTCGCGTCGCCGATCGCGGCGGCGCCTTGGCTGGCGTGTATCTTGAGCGCGTCGGCGCGGAGCGGGTGGAGGCGCCGGCGCTGCGCGCGGCGCTCGTCGGCGACGCGCAAAGCGCGCCTGAGGCGGCCGCCGCGCCGGACGCTGATGCGGCGGCGGTAGACGCCGACGTGTTAGAGGCGACATGGCCAGATTTGGATCTCGGAGCGCCGGCGATGCGGCTCGGTCCTTTGACCGAGACCGGCCACGCGCTCGCAGCGCATCTTGTCGTGGTGTCCGCCGCGTTCTGGGAGGCGGCGCCGCGCGCCGATCAGCTGGCGCTCAGCCAGATCATGGCGCGGGTCACGGCGCAGTCCGTCGAAGCCTCGGCCGCGCTTGAAGAGGCGCATCGCCGCGCTCTGGTCCAGGCGGGCGCGCGGATCTACAGCCTGAGCGAGGAAGATCGCGCCGCTTGGGAGGCGGCGTTCGAGCCGCTCTGGCGCGAAGAGGCCGCGCGGTTCGGCCAACCCTTGCTTGACGAGGCGCTCGCCGCGCGGCGTTAGAGCTGCGGATCGGGCCCTGCGCGCGAAGGCTCCCGCTTTGAAGACGCGTCGCAGAGCGCGCCGCCTTTTGCGGCGAGCATGCGCGCGGGCGCGTTTTCTCCGTCGTCCAAGCCGCTCTTCTTCCGCTCCCCTCATCGCCTCTCGCGGCGGCTCTCGGCGTCGAGACCGATCATTGAGAGACAGCGCGCGGCGAGACAGCGCGCGGAGAGACGGGCGTCGAGGATCAGGGCGCGCCGCATCGCATCATCAAAATGGGGGGAAGACGCCATGCCGTCTCGCATCACTGCGGAGCGCCGCGCCGCGGCCAGATTGCACGCTGCGATGCGCCGGGACTTCAGGCTGTTCCTCGGCCTTGTCTGGCGCAAGCTCGGCCTGCCGAAGCCGACGCCGATCCAATTCGACATCGCGCGCTATTTGCAGCGCGGGCCGCGGCGCAAACTGGTGATGGCGTTTCGCGGCGTCGGCAAAAGCTGGATCTTTTCGGCCTTCATCGCTTGGCGGCTCTGGAACGAGCCCGATTTGAAGGTGTTGGTCGTCTCAGCCTCCAAGCCCGCTGCGGATCAGGTGGCGCGCTTCGTGCGCCGTTTGATCAGCGAGTTGCCGGTGCTGCGCACTCTTCGGCCGCGCGCCGGCCAGCGCGACAGCGCCAGCGCTTTCGATGTCGGTCCGGCGCGTCCTGCAAAGGACCCGTCTCTCCGCGCCGTCGGCGTGAACGGCCAGATCACCGGCAGCCGCGCGGATCTGATCCTCGCCGACGACGTCGAGACCCAAAACAACGCGCTCACCGCGGGCGCGCGGGCGCGCTTATCCGAGCAGATCAAAGAGTTCGACGCGGTGTTGCGGCCGGGCGGCGGTGTGACGTTTCTGGGCACGCCCCAAAGCGTCGAGACGATTTACGCGGCGCTGAGCGAGCGGGGCTACGCGCTCAGGATCTGGCCGGCCGAGGCGCCGAGCGATCCTTCGATTTACCAAGGGCGGCTGGCGCCGTTCGTGTCGCGGCGCCTTGCGCAAGGCGTCGAGCCGGGCGCGCCGCTCGATCCGGATCGGTTCGACGGCGCGGATCTAGCGGCGCGCCGGGCGAGCTATGGTCCGGCGGGCTACGCGCTGCAGTTCCTGCTTGATGCGCGCCAGACCGATGCGGCGCGTCATCCGCTTCGCCTCGGCGATCTGATCGTGCTTGAGCTTGAGGAGGCGCAGGCGCCGAACCGGCTGGTCTGGGCGGCGGAGGGGCCGGCGCTGGATGATTTGGGCGCGGCGGCGGCGCTTCTTGGTTTGTCCGACGACCGGTTTCAGGGACCGGCGGAGCGCTCGGCGGATAGCGCGCCGTTCGCCGAGGCGGTGATGACGGTGGATCCTTCCGGCCGCGGGCGGGACGAGACGGCCTACGCCGTGGTGAAGGCGCTCAACGGGATGCTTTACCTGACGCGTTCGGGCGGGTTCGAGGGCGGATACGAGCCCGAGACGCTCGCGGCGCTCGCTGAGATCGGAAAGGCCGCGGGCGCGCGGCGCTGCGTGGTGGAGCGGGATTTCGGCGACGGGATGTTCGCGAGGCTGCTCGAGCCGGCGATGCGCCGCGCCGGATGGCGCGCGGCGCTGGAGGAGCGGGGCGCCGGCGGGCGCGGCAAGGAGCGGCGCATGGCCGATCTCTTGGAGCCGGTGATGGCGCAGCATCGATTGGCTGTGGACCGCGCGGTGGTGGTCGCCGACGCCGCCATCGCCGAGAGCGCGCCCGAGCGCGCTTTGTTCCGGCAGATGACGCGGCTGTCCCGGCTTGAGGGCGCGCTGCCTCATGATGATCGGTTGGACGCGCTGGCGCTGGCGGTGCGCGTCTTGGCGCCGGCGCTTTCGGGAGACGCCGACCGGGCGGCTGAGGCGACGCGGGCGCGCCGGCTCCGTGCGGATTTGCGCGATGTGCGGGCCAGTCTGCGCGAGCGGTTGCAGGGGGAAGGCGGGCTTGGCGCGGCGGCCGCGGCGCGGCGCGCGCGGCTTCGCGCCCGGCGTGCGTTGCAGGGCTCAGCTTCGCGCCGGCGCTGGACGAAGTGAGCGCAATCAATCCCTGGGTTTAGACCCTGCAACCCCTGGTTGGCGGCGTCCGCTGCGCGTCAGGCGCTGAAAAGCGTCGCCTTTCGGTCACGCTGCGCCTGCGCGCTCGTTTGCGCGGGCGGGCGTCGCGGCGCGGCGCGGCTCGCCGCGAGCGAAGCGTTTGGTCGTGCTCAAGAAGTAATTATAGCAATATAATTCAGATATTTAATTCTAATTTCGGAGGCTGGTCCATTGACTTTCCTCCGTCGCTTCCGCCTCGAGAAACGGCGCGCGCGGGTCCAAGGACGCTTGACGTTTGAACAAAACGGGTACATTCAGCGGGGAGAAATCCTTTCGGGAACCTAACCGGCCTTGCACGTAAAAGTTGATATGTGGATATATATATTAACAACGTCGCAAGATCTTGGGGGTCCATAGATGGGTTTCTTTTCGCTACGCTGGTCGGGTGTCGAGATATGTCTAGTGGTGAGTCGGGATCGATACGCAGGATGGCGTCCGCGCTGGTCGCGCGGACCGGGCGGCGATCGTTACATGCACTGGTTGCGGTGGGAGCTGGTCGTCAGCCGTCTGGACCAGACGGCGACGCCGGCGCGCGCGCCGCGCCAGAGGGGGAAGGAGGGTCGAATTGAGCGAGTTAAGCCCCGACGAGGAGCGGGCGGCGCGCACAGCGCTCGCCCTCATCCAGGCCTTTCGAAGCCTGGATCCTGACATGCAGCTCCCTATGGCGGCGAGTTTCCTCTTAGTGGCGCTGAACGACGGCGTCAGCCGGACGGAGGTGATGCGGGAATTGAATGTCGCCGGCTCGACCGCGACGCGCAATTTGATGGGGCTGATGGAGCAAGGGCGCCTCGGGCGGCCGGGCCACGGCCTCGTCGATCAACAGATCAATCCAGAGGAGCGGCGCTGGCGGATGCACTCGCTGACGCCGGAAGGGCGGCGCTTTTTGGCGCGGATCGTCGCCATCATGCAGCAGCAAGACGCGTGACCCCCTCGCTGGTTGCGCGCCGCGCCGCCGCCGCGGCGGAAGCGACGGGGCAAGCCGCTGGGATCCGCCGCCCCGGCGGCGTTGACAGCGCTGGCGCGATCTGCGAGCGAGCCAGCTTTCAGCGACCTTGACGGCGATGGGCCGGGCGCTGTCGGCGGCCCGCGCGTCGCCGCGCTCCTGATCCGCCGCGTCGAGCATAGCGCGGCCGGAAGGGCCGACGCTCTAGAATGGGAGCCTGGCGGGCGATGCTGGTGACGGAGACGAAGGCGGACGGGCTGCGCCGGGAATACGCCGCGAAGGCGACGGCGGACGAGATCGGACAAAAGGTCGATCAGAAGCTCGAAGAGGTGCGGCCGACGGCGCAGATCAACGGTTTTCGCAAAGGCAAAGCGCCGATTTCGGTGTTGAAGAAGCTGTTCGGCAAAAGCGTTCTGGGCGAGGTCATGCGCGACATCGTCGACGAGACGGTGCGCGACCATCTTGACGAGAACGGTCATCGCCCGACGGCCGATCCATCCATCCGGATCGTGAATGAGAGCTTCGACGAAGGCGATGATCTCGCGATCGAGTTCTCCTACGAGCTGTTGCCAGATGTTCCGGAGGTGTCTTTCTCCAGCCTGTCGCTTGAGCGCTTGACGGTCGCCGTTGAAGAAAGCGCGGTGGACGAGGCCGTGGGCAACCTGGCGAAGAACGCCAAGAACTATGTCGCGAAGGACGGGGCGGCCGAGAGCGAGGATCAGGTCGTCATCGACTTTGTCGGGCGCATCGACGGCGAGGCGTTCGAAGGCGGCGCAGCGGAGGATTTCCCGCTGGTGCTCGGCTCGAACCAGTTCATTCCGGGCTTTGAGGATCAACTGATCGGCGCCGCGGCCGGCGCGGAGAAGGATGTGACGGTCACGTTCCCGGAAGCATACCAAGCTGAGGCGCTCGCGGGCAAGGAGGCGGTGTTCAGCGTCACAGTGAAGGAGGTGCGCGCGGCGGCGGAGGCGGCGGTGGATGACGAGCTCGCGAAGAAATACGGGCTGGATGATCTCGCCGCGCTGAAGGAGCAGATCCGCGAGCGCCTGGCCGAGGAGTATCGCGGCGCCTCTCGCGCGACCTTGAAGCGCAAGCTGCTCGATAAGCTTGATGTAACCGTGGATTTCGAGCTGCCGCCGAGCATGGTCGATCAAGAGGCCAAGCAGATCGCGCATCAGCTTTGGCAGGAAGCCAATCCCGGCGCTCAGGCGCAGGATCGTCCGGAGATCGAGGCGCAAGAAGAGCATGTGACGCTGGCCAAGCGCCGTGTGAAGCTTGGGCTTTTGCTCTCGGACATCGGCTCGCGCAACGAGATCAAAGTGACCGAAGCGGAGGTCAACAATGCGATCATGGCGCAAGCGCAGCAGTATCGCGGGCAAGAGCGTCAATTCTTCGAGTTCGCGCGCAATAACGCGCAGATCCGCCAACAGATCACCGCGCCGTTGTTCGAGGATAAGGTTGTCGATTACGCGATCGAGCTCGCCGATGTGACGGAGCGCACCGTCAGCGCCGAAGAGCTGCAAAAGATGCTGGAGGAGGCGCAACTCGCTGAAACGGGCGGCGATGCGCCCGCAGGCGACGGAGCCTCAAGCGACGGATCCGCTGATGAGGCGTCTGCGCCGGAGGCGGCGGCTAAGGCTTGAGAGCGCGTATGGCGAGACGCGCATAGCCGGGCGAGGTTTGCGCGCGGCCCTTGATCGCGCGGTCTCTCGGGCCGTTCTTCGAGCCGGACGCGCATCGGATCGCGCAGGGGCCCGCGATCGGGACCGAGCTGCGCGGGACGCTGCGGCGCTTCGCCACACCCCTCGCGTTACGCTTGGGGCGGCCGAGGCGCGTGAAGCGCGCGCGCATGGTTGACGCGGAGGCTCGTCGCGCCTTCATTTTGAATCGGCGGCGCAGCAACCAGATCGCAACCTCTATGCGGCGAGGGTTGCGATTGCGCCGAAGAAGCGGCGTCGCCGTCGGGGCGCCCGGCCGTCCCTTGGCGCCGGCGTCTCCAACGGCTGGTGGTCGCGTCTGGCGGCCATGCGGGAAAAGGAACGAAGTATGAGCGTCGATCCTCAGGATCAGATCCGCGATTTCATCATCCCAACGGTTGAGGAGACCACCGCGCGCGGCAGCGTGCGCTACGATATTTTCTCGCGTCTCTTGAAAGAGCGGATCATTTTCGTCTCCGGCCCGGTGCATGATGAGATGGCGACCGTGGCGGTCGCTCAACTGCTGTTCTTGGAGGCGGAAAACCCCAAGAAAGAGATCTCCATGTACATCAACAGCCCCGGCGGCGTCGTGACCGCGGGTCTGTCGATCTACGACACGATGGTCTATATCCGCCCGCCGGTCAGCACGGTCTGCATCGGGCAGGCGGCGTCGATGGGATCGCTACTGCTGGCTGGCGGCGAGGCGGAGATGCGCTTTGCGTTGCCGAACGCCCGGGTCATGGTTCATCAACCTTCGGGCGGCTATCAGGGCACCGTGTCCGACATTGAGCGGCATTTCGGCGAGATCGTGAAGCTGAAGACGCGGCTCAACGAGATCTACGTCAAGCACACCGGCCGCACCATGGAGGAGGTGGAGGCGGCGCTTGATCGCGACACGTTCATGACGGCGGAGGATGCGCGCGACTGGGGTCTCGTCGATCGGATCGTCGAGAAGCACGCGGCGCCGGAGGGCGAGTGAGCGTTCACGATCTGCGTGACGGGGTAAGCGGCGGCGCCGCGGAGTTTGGCGGAGTTTTTGAATGCGCTTGCAGCGCCGCGGGCCGCTGTGCTCATCTGATGGGGATAGAGTGCGAGCCCGTGGGCGCGGCGACGGCGGCGGACGCCGCCCGCGCCATGTGGTGAGACGCGGCGCCGCGGCGTCGACAGGGGCGCGGGCCGCGCCGGGCAGGAGGCGAGAATGACGAAAAACACCGGCGGCGCAGAGGGTAAGAACACGCTCTATTGTTCGTTCTGCGGCAAGAGCCAACACGAAGTGCGCAAGCTGATCGCCGGCCCAACCGTGTTCATCTGCGATGAATGCGTCGAGCTTTGCATGGATATTATCCGCGAGGAGGCGAAGAACAACCTCGTGAAATCCTCCGACGGCGTGCCGACGCCTGAGGAGATTTGCCGCGTTCTCGATGATTACGTGATCGGTCAGGGCATCGCGAAGCGTGTCCTTTCGGTCGCAGTGCACAACCACTACAAGCGCCTGAACCACGCTCAGGGCTCGTCGGATGTCGAGCTGGCGAAGTCCAACATCCTTCTGATCGGGCCGACCGGCTGCGGCAAGACGCTGCTCGCGCAGACGCTGGCGCGCATCCTCGATGTGCCCTTCACAATGGCGGATGCGACGACGCTGACCGAGGCGGGCTATGTCGGCGAGGATGTTGAGAACATCATCCTCAAGCTGCTGCAGGCGGCTGATTATAACGTTGAGCGCGCCCAACGCGGCATCGTCTACATCGATGAGGTCGATAAGATCAGCCGCAAATCCGACAATCCCTCGATCACGCGTGACGTCTCAGGCGAAGGCGTTCAGCAGGCGCTCTTGAAGATCATGGAGGGCACCGTCGCCTCCGTGCCGCCGCAGGGCGGGCGCAAGCATCCGCAGCAGGAGTTCCTGCAAGTGGATACGACGAACATCCTGTTCATCTGCGGCGGCGCGTTCGCGGGCCTCGACCAGA
>JBCBCG010000143.1:0-11353 GCA_038530925.1 Pseudomonadota bacterium | reverse complement strand
GGCGCTCGCCATCGTGGTCGTCGGCCTCCTTCCGGTGCTGCTCCTCAGCCGCGAGATCCGCCGCTCGCGGCCGGGCGCGCGGTGAGCTCCGACGCGCGCCCGCCGACCGGAAGCCGAGCCCTTCGCTTTAGAGCCGGCGCTCGACCATCATTTTCTTGATCTCCGCGATCGCCTTGGCCGGGTTGAGGCCTTTCGGACAAGTCTTCGCGCAGTTCATGATGGTGTGGCAGCGATAAAGCCGGAATGGGTCCTCGAGATTATCGAGCCGCTCGCCCGTGGCTTCGTCGCGGCTGTCGATCAGCCAGCGATAGGCCTGCAGCAGCGCGGCCGGGCCGAGATAGCGGTCGCCGTTCCACCAATAGCTTGGGCAAGAGGTGGAGCAGCAGGCGCAGAGGATGCACTCGTAAAGCCCGTCCATCTGCGCGCGATCCTCGACCGACTGGCGCCACTCGGTCTGCGGGCTCGGCGTGGTGGTCTGAAGATAGGGCTGAATAGAGGCGTGCTGCGCGTAGAAATGGGTTAGATCGGGCACAAGATCTTTCACCACCGGCATATGCGGCAGCGGATAGATGCTGATCGTCCCAGCGATCTCATCGATTCCTTTCGTGCAAGCCAGCGTATTCGCGCCGCCGATATTCATGGCGCAAGAGCCGCAAATGCCTTCCCGGCAAGAACGGCGGAAGGTCAGCGTCGGATCAATCTCGTTTTTGATTTTGATGATCGCGTCCAGCACCATGGGGCCGCAATCATCGAGATCCACATAATAGGTGTCGAGCCGCGGATTGGCGCCGCTGTCCGGATCCCAACGATAAACCTTAAAGGTCTTCAAGCGCCCGCGCTTCACGCCCTCGGGCTTCGGCCACACCTTGCCTTTGACGATCTGGCTGTTCTTAGGGAGCGAAAACTCAACCATGGCTCGATCTCCTGTCGATGTCGCGGACGCCAGTCGCGCGCCGTCGTCATGTCCACGCAGCGCTACAATCGGGCGCCGAAGTTTCGAAACGCCTCTATCAGCGTCTCTCCAATCGCTTTTGGAGCGTAACGCTCCGCTGCGCGGCGCCGCCCCGCATCCGCCAAGACAGCGGCTTGATCGGGATCATCCGCCACCCGCCTCAGCGCCTCCATGAGCGCCGCGACATCTCCTGGCGGCGTTAGCAATCCCGCGCCGCCCTCAAGTATATCCGCAGGTCCATCGACATCGCTCGCGACCACGGGCGCACCCTGACTCATGGCCTCGATCAGGACGATGCCAAACGGCTCAGCGCGGGAGGGCAAGCAAAAGACGTCGATCTCAGACAGAAACGACACCGCATCGACCCAGCCTAGGAAGACGACATGATCCGCAACGCCTAACGCCCGTGCTTTCGCGCACAATGGCGCAGGATCGCCACCCCCACCAAGCCGCACGACCGCGTCTACGCCCGCAGCGCGAAGCGCCGCGAGCGCTTCGATCAGCACATCTTGCCCTTTGCGGTAGCTAAGCGATCCGAGAGCGCCGATCACGAAACGCCCATCCTCGCGGAAGCCCCGCCGGCTCATGGGCGTCGAACGCAGCGCTGTTTGAATGTCGCCATTGCGCATTGTCGCCACACGCGGGCTCAAGAACCCAAGAGTTCGCTCGCGCCGAAGCGCAGCCGCGTGCATCGAAGAGACGGCGAGCCAATTCCGAAAGACCCGCCGATCGCGGATTCGATGGTTTGGAAACCTCACCGCATGCACAGCGCTGGGCCAAAGCGCCCAGGCCCATGCCCAGGATCTCGCACCCTGGTGGAGAACTGCGCGAGTCTCGCGCGCCTCGCGCCCCCGCCGCCAGAACTCACTGGAGAACAATCCCCTATACGGCTCCGCGATCGCGTCGTCGTGAAAAACCCGCACACCGACCGCTTCTGCGGCGCGGGCCGCAGTTGTTGAACCAGTCCAGAGCTGCGCATCCACACCTGCGGCCGCCAGCCCATGAGCATGGCTCACGCTCGCATTCATGACGCCGCCTCTTTCATTGCGCGAAGAATGGATCACAATCACCGACATTGCGCCTGTTATTCACTCTCGATCGCGCCGCGTCCGTGGACCGCACGACAAACCGCTCCGCCGCGCCTCTGAGCGACGCGGTTCAGTAAACCCGCGCTTTCGGCAGCATCCGGTCCATCTCCACCTCATTCGACAGCGGGTTGAGATGCACAGGCCGATAGCCGAGCGCGGTTTCGTCGCCGGAGGCTTCATCGCCGGTCATCCAGACGAGCGAGTGCTTGCGCCAGTTCGCATCGTCGCGCTCGGGATAATCCTCATGCGCATGGGCGCCGCGGCTTTCCTTGCGCGCCTCCGCGCCCACCGCCGTGGTCACGGCGCAGGCGATCAGGTTCTCGTATTCCAGCGTCTCCATCAGATCCGAATTCCAGATCATCGATCGATCCGTCACTTGCAGATCCGCTGAAGCGCGGCGCACTTCCTTGATCCGCTCAAGGCCCTGCGACAGCGTCTCTTGCGTGCGGAAGACGGCGAGATCTTCCTGCATGGTGCGCTGCATCTTCTCGCGCAGCTCCGCGGTCGAGGTGCCGCCGCTGGCGTTGCGAATGCGGTCGAAGCGCGCCATCGCTTTGTCGACGGAGTTTTTGTCGAGCTCCGGCACCGCCGTCTCGGGCGAGACGGTCTCGCCGGCGCGGATGGCCGCGGCGCGCCCGAACACCACGAGGTCGATCAGAGAGTTGGATCCGAGCCGGTTGGCGCCATGCACGCTGGCGCAAGCGGCCTCGCCAACCGCCATCAGGCCCGGCACGATGCGATCCGGATCCTCCGGCGTCGGGTTCAGCACCTCGCCCCAATAATTCGTCGGGATGCCGCCCATGTTGTAGTGCACCGTCGGCAGCACCGGGATCGGCTCTTTGGTCAGATCGACGCCCGCGAAAATGCGCGCGCTCTCCGAAATGCCAGGCAGACGCAGCGCAAGCGTCTCGGCCGGCAAATGGTCTAGATGCAGATGGATGTGATCCTTGCGCGCGCCAACGCCCCGGCCTTCGCGGATCTCCATCGTCATGCAGCGCGAGACCACGTCGCGTGAGGCGAGGTCCTTATAGGTTGGCGCATAACGCTCCATAAAGCGCTCGCCTTCGGAGTTGGTGAGATAGCCGCCTTCGCCGCGCGCGCCTTCGGTGATCAGACAGCCCGCGCCGTAGATGCCGGTCGGATGGAACTGCACGAACTCCATATCCTGCAGCGGCAACCCCTGGCGCGCGACCATCCCGTTGCCGTCGCCGGTGCAAGTGTGCGCCGAGGTGGCGGAGAAATAGGCGCGCCCATAGCCGCCGGTGGCGAGCACGACGGATTTGGCGCGGAAGCGATGGATCGTGCCGTCGTCGAGCTTCCATGCGATGACGCCGACGCAGGCGCCGTTTTCGTCCATGATCAGATCTGTGGCGAAATACTCGATGAAGAACTCAGCGTTGTTCTTCAGCGACTGACCATAGAGCGTATGCAGGATCGCGTGACCAGTGCGGTCGGCGGCGGCGCAGGTGCGCTGCACCGGCGGGCCTTCGCCAAACTCGGTGGTGTGGCCGCCGAAGGGGCGCTGATAGATCTTGCCATCCTCGGTGCGGCTGAAGGGCACGCCGTAATGCTCGAGCTCGTAAACCGCTTTCGGCGCTTCGCGGGCGAGGTACTCCATCGCGTCGTTGTCGCCGAGCCAGTCCGACCCTTTGACGGTGTCGTACATGTGCCACTGCCAGTTGTCCGGGCCCATATTGCTGAGCGAGGCGGCGATGCCGCCTTGGGCCGCGACAGTGTGGCTGCGGGTCGGGAACACCTTGGTCACGCAAGCGGTGCGGAGCCCTTGCTCCGCCATCCCGAGCGTCGCGCGGAGCCCGGAGCCGCCGGCGCCGACCACGACGACGTCATACGCGTGATCGACATACGTGTACGCGCTCATGTCGCGTCTCCTCTTCGCTATTGTTCAGAGCGAACCAGCGCCGCACGCCCGGTCCGCGTTTCGCCAAGCAATCAATCTAGCGCATCGCATCGCGCCGTCTCCGACGAATTGTCGCAGCGCGTCATCCCGCGAAGGCGAGCTTCGCAACTGCGAAAATACCCGCCGCCGCGCCCAGCGCGCAGAGCAGCGTATTGCTCAGCAACAGCGCCGTGCGCGCCGCTTTGCCTTCGACGTAATCCTCGATCACCACCTGCATGCCCTGGGCGAGGTGCCAGAAACTGACCGCGATGAAGAGGATCGCCACCAGCGCTTGCCAGGGATCGGCGTAGAGCGCCGTGACAGTCGCATACCCGTCGCCGAGCGCGCGGCCGAAGGGCACGACGAACAGCAATGTGAGCGGGATCAGCGCCACTGACGAGACGCGCTGCATCCACCAATGGGAGACGCCCTCTTTCGCCGAGCCGAGGCCGATGACGATGTTCATGGGCGTGGTCATACGTCGTTTCGCGTCCATGGTTCAGCCCCTCACATCTGCGCCGCGAGCCAAAGGAAGAAGGTCATGGCGAGCGAGCCGACCACCACGGCCCAACCGGTCGCCGTGACGCTCGCCATCGAGAAGCCATAGCCGGCGTCCCAGAACAAATGCCTGACGCCGTTGAGAAAATGATAGCAAAGCGCAAACAGCGACCCGAGCAGCACAAAGCCGCCGATCGGTCCTGAGAGGAAGGCGTCGGCGGTGGCGAAGGCTTCCGGTCCGCTGGCCGCGGCGAAGAACCACCACACGATCAGCGCCGCCGCGACCACTAAGGCGCATCCGGTGGCGCGGTGCAGGATCGAGAGCACCCAAGTGATCTGATACTGATAAATCTGCAGATGCGGCGAGAGTGGACGGTCGCCGCGATTGACGTTCGGCATGGGGCTTTGTGCTCCCTTTTGGTTCGCGTTTGGTCGCGCGAAGGCGCGCGGCGGCCGCCGCGCGCGCTCAAATCGGCGACTTCGCCCAGAAATCGCCGCTCTTGCGCCCTGTTGAACGCCGCCGCCGCCGCGGGGTCAACCGCGCTGCAGCGCAACGTGATGGGCTTAGCGTCGCAGGCGAAGACGTCCGAAGCGCGTCTTAGCGAGAAATCGTTACCGTTTGGCGCCGCTTCGCAAACGACGAGATCAAAACCGCCATGAACAATTCAAGACGTGGACCATAGTCGCTCGCTTTTTCTTCGATTTCGAAACAATGCGGCTCGTGAAATTGCGGCGGCGTGTGATCCAAGCGCCAGGGCGTCACCCAAGCGTCTGGGCGCTCATGCCGCGGCGACGCCTCACCGCGGCATGAGCGCCCAGTAATCGAGGTCGAGCAGCACGCTGGGCGCGTATTTCCCGTCCTCGCCTTTGAGGCGGAAATCCGCGGCGGGGCTGTCTTTCACAGCGACGAGGCGGAGCCGTAAGGCTCCGACCGAGGAGCGGGTCGTCTCGGCTTTATCGAGGACCTCGGACCAGGCGTAGACCGTGTCGCCGGCGAAAGCGGGATTGGCGTGGGCGCCGGCGTTCACTGCCGCGATCATTTGCGCGTTGGCGAGGCCGTTGAAGCTGAGCGCCCGCGCGAGGCTGATGATATGGCCGCCATAGATCAACCGCTTGCCGTCCTCGCGGGCCTGGGTGTTGAAATGCACCTTCGCCGTGTTCTGCCAGAGCCGCGTCGCCAACATATGCTCGGCTTCCTCGAGCGTCACGCCGTCCACATGGTCGATGCGCTCGCCGACCGCGTAATCGCCCCAGCGCGCCGCCTGCCCAGCCAACGCCGCGTCATACCCCTCGAAATGCAACCCCTCGGGCAAGGCGAGCGCTTCGGCCGAGACCGCAGGCGCAAGGTCCGGCAGAACCGTCTCCGGCGCAGGCGCGCCGAAATCGCGCTTGCGCACCATCACCCAGCGCGCCCACTCCACCACCGTCTCGCCGCGCTGGTTCACGGCGGTCGAGCGCACATAAACGACGCCGGTTTTGCCGTTCGAGTTCTGCTTCAGCCCAATCACTTCGGAGCGCGTCGAAAGCGTGTCGCCCGCATAGGCCGGCCGGTGAAAGCGCAGCTCGGCGTAGCCGAGATTAGCCACCGCATTCAGCGACACGTCCGGCACCGTCTTGCCGAACGCCACATGGAAGACCGCCAGATCCTCGATCGGGCTTTTCGGCAAGCCGCAGGCCTGAGCGAAGGCGTCCGAGGAGTAGAGCGCGAAGCGCGTCGGGTAGAGCGCGCCGTAAAGGGCGCGGTCGCCGTCGGTGAGCGTCCGCGGCGTCGCATGCGGCAGCGTCTCGCCCAGCCGGAAATCTTCGAAGAATCGACCCGGATTGGTTTTGCTCGCGCTCACGCCGCGCCCTCCTCATTGTCGCCGGCGCCAGGACAATGCGCCTCGGCGGGTTCTAAGCCGCCACGTTCCGCGCCGCCTCGCGACAAAACGCGCGGGCCTCATCGCCCGCCGCTTGATCCAGGTCAACTTCCCAAACCGCGGCGCTCGCCATCCTTTCCACGCCTTGTCAGGAGCCCGTCTATGTCAGCTCTTCTCGCCCGCTTGCGGCGCGACCACACCGCGATCCGCCTTTTCTTGCAGGCGCTCGAAGCGAAGGGCGCGGCGCTCGATCAGGGCGAAGCCGTGGATTACGCCCAGGTGAGAGATCTCACGGCGAACCTGCGCAGCGCCGGCGCCAATCATCATCCGTGCGAGCATTCGGTGCTCGCTTTGCTCCAAGTGCGCGCGCCGCAGGCTGCGGCTAAAATGGCTGACATGCCCGAGGATCACGAGCGGCTGGACCGCGAGCGCGACGCCGTCGACGCGGCGATGGGGCCGACGCTGGTCGCCGAGCGCGGCGCGCAGACTGATGCGGCGCGGGACGGCGCGCTCGGGCGCCGCGTCTCCGCCGCCATCGACGATCTGGTCGCCGATCAGCGCGATCACATGGCGCGCGAAGAGGCCGACTTCTTCCCCGCAGCCGAGCGACATCTCACTCTCGCCGACTGGCGGCTCGCAGAGGCGTTTTGCGCCCGTTACCCGGCCGCGCCGCATGAACATGACGAGGAAGACGCGGCGCCGAAGGTGCGACGCGGTACGAACGGCGCCGCCGGCGACTGAGCGCGCGCGAAGCGCGGATCACCGCGAGACGCGCTCAGCCCTCCGCCATCTCCATGATCAGCGCCGCCTGCGCCAGCCGCTTCTTGGCCATATCGACATGCAAGTTCTCAACGATCTTGCCGTCGACAACCGCCACAGCCTCGCCCTTGGCGATCGTCTCTTCAAAAGCTTCGACATAGCGGCGCGCCAGCGCGATCTCTTCCTCGGACGGCGCGAACACCTCGTTCGCCGCCGCGATTTGTTTGGGATGGATCAGCGTTCGGCCGTCAAAGCCAAGCTCGCGCGACTGAACGCACGCCTCGCGGAAGCCCGCCTCATCCTCGAACGCGTTATAGACGCCGTCGATCGCCGCGAGGCCATAGGCGCGCGCCGCCAACATGCAGAGGCCGAGCCCCGTGATCACCGGCAGGCGCTGCGTGGTGTGCGCCGCCTCAAGCTCTTTGACGAGATCATTCGTGCCCATCACGAAGGCTTCAAGCCGCGGCGTCGCCGCCGCGATGGCTTCGGCGTGCAGCATGCCGCGCGGCGTCTCCATCATCGCCCAGATCCGCGTGCTCTCCGGCGCGCCATGTTTTTGCAGAAGCCCGTCGATCTCCTGGATCTGCGCCGCCGCATTCACCTTCGGGATCAGCACCGCATGCGCGCCCGCGGCGGCGGCGACCTTCAAATCTTCAAGGCCCCATGGCGTCTCAAGCCCATTGATGCGCATGATCAATTCGCGCCGACCATAGCCGCCCGCCTGGATCGCCGCCGCCACTTTGCCGCGCGCCTCGGCCTTCTCCGCCGGCGCCACAGCATCCTCGAGATCCAGGATCAGACTGTCCGCGGCCAGCGTCTTGGCTTTCTCCAGCGCGCGCTCTTTTGCGCCCGGCATGTAGAGCACGGAACGGCGCGGGCGGCTCGGCGGCGGCGCGGCGGCGGGTTCGGTCATGATGGCGTCTCCTGAAGCGAATGCGCGCTGAGAGCGCTCTAAAGCCTCGACGGAGGAAAGCAAACCATTCCCAAACCCGCGGCGCGGCGCGCGGTTGCGCCGTTAGGCGCTGCCGGCGGCGCTGGAGAGCAAGGACGGGTCCACGCCGAGCAGGCCAAGCGCCCGGCTCCATTTTCCGTCGTCGGTCGGGTCGAAAACGATGTCGGCGTCGCCATCGGTCTGCAGCCAGCCGTTCTGGCGGATCTCGCGCTCAAGCTGCCCGGCGCCCCAACCGGCGTAGCCGAGCGCGAAGAGCGCGCGCTCGGGCCCGCGCCCGGCCGCGATCGCCTTCAGCACATCGATCGTCGCCGTCATGCTGATCGCCTCATCGACCTTCAGCGTCGCTTCTTCGCGATAATAATCAGGCGAATGCAGCACGAAGCCGCGCTCGACCTCAACCGGCCCGCCGAGCCGCACGGGCGTCGCGCTGACATCGGCGATCACCTCAAGCTCGAGCTGGCGCAGCAGATCTGCGAACGCGATATCCCGCGTCACGCGATTCACGATCAAACCTCTCGCGCCGCTGTCGTCATGGGAGAACACGTAGATCACGCTCCGATCAAACCGCGGATCGCCGATATTCGGCATCGCGATCAGAAAACGGCCCGCCAGGCTCTCGGTCTGTTCGGCCGCGTCGCCGTCGCCGCTGTTCTCTCCGGTTCCTTCACTGATGCTCACTTTGTTCGCCCACTCCGCTGGCGGCGGCCGTCCCGCCCACTCGGCCGCATGTCGCGCGTGGTGTGCGGATGAGGCGCGGCTTTAGCGCGCATCAGCCAAACCGACGCGTCATGTAAGGGTGTCCCTTACCGCTTGCGGTTTCAAGGCGCGAAGCCTTGTCGCGCCCCGCGGGTTGTCGGTTGCCACCGTCGCCGCGCTTAGGCAAGTTCATTGCGGAAGCAAGGAGCATCCCTCGTGACGAAACAGTCGACCCCCCACCCCGGCGCCGCTTTGGACGACGTGCTTCGCGCTTCGGAGGCTGAAGCCCAGGGATTGGTCGACCCCGCCGCGCCGAAACTGCGCTGCGCATCCTGCCCGATCCGCGAGCGCGCCGTGTGCTCCACGTGCGATGCGGATGAGCTGAAGACATTGGATAGGGTCAAGAATTATCGGACCTATCCCGCGGGCGTCGAGATCATCGGCGCGGGAGAGACGGCGGCCTTCGTCGGCTCGGTCGTCACCGGCGTGGTCAAGTTGACGAAGACGATGGTGGACGGCCGGAGACAGATGGTCGGCTTGCTCTTTCCGTCGGATTTTCTAGGCCGCTATGGCGGCGGGCGCGCTGATTGCGATGCGGTGGCGGCGACGGATGTGACGCTGTGCCAATTCGAGCGCGCGCCGTTTGAGGCGCTTCTCGCCTCGACGCCGAGCCTTGAGCAGCGCCTGCTGCAAATGACGATGGACGAGCTTGACGCCGCGCGCGAATGGCTTTTGCTGCTCGGCCGCAAAACGGCTCGGGAGAAAGTAGCGAGCTTTCTCGAGATTTTGGCCCGCCGCACAGCGACGAATCCCGAAAGTCCGCAGATCCACGTGCCGCTCAGCCGCGAGGATATGGCCGACTATCTCGGGCTCACGATCGAGACCGTCAGCCGCCAAATGTCCGCTTTGAAGAAAGAGGGCGTGATCAACGTTCGCGGCGCGCGCGACGTCGAGATTCGCGACCGCGTACGCCTGATCGAAGAGTCGGGTGAAGCGTCTTGGTGAGTCGGGCGAGCCGTCGCAGCCGCTTGTCATTTCTGTAAAGACGCTCCTATATCGGCGGCGAGAGGTTGGCGCGGGCGGATCCCTCGCCAACCCGGTCAGGTCCGGAAGGAAGCAGCCGTAACGAGTACGGTTCGGGTCGCTGTCAGCCTCTCACCGAATATTGGCGACGATCCCTTCGGATCGCGCGGCGCAGCTTAAAGCGGCGGGCGCCGGCGGCTTTGCGGGGCTCGGCTCACGCTCGCGCAAGCGCGCCGCCAGACGGATCTGCGAGAGGGCGGCGCGACATGGCTGCGGATGACGCGAGCGGCGAGGGCGCGGCGGGCTACGCGGTTCTGGCGCGCAAATACCGGCCTCAAACCTTCGACGCGTTGATCGGTCAGGAAGCGCTGGTGCGCGTGATGACCAACGCCTTCGCGCGCGGACGCGTGCCGCATGCGATTCTTCTCACCGGCGTGCGCGGCGTCGGCAAAACCACGACGGCGCGAATCATCGCAAAGGGGTTGAATTGCAGCGCCGCCGACGGGCCGACGGTCTCGCCTTGCGGGGTCTGCGACAATTGCGTCGCCATCGCAGAATCGCGCCATGTCGATGTGATGGAGATGGACGCGGCGAGCCGCACCGGCATCGACGACATCCGCGAAATCATCGAATCCGTGCGCTACCGCGCCAATATCGGCCGCTACAAAGTCTACATCATCGATGAGACGCATATGCTCTCGAAGAACGCGTTCAACGGGCTGTTGAAGACGCTCGAGGAGCCGCCGCCGCATGTGAAGTTCATCCTTGCGACGACGGACGCGCATAAGCTGCCGGCGACCGTGCTCTCGCGCTGCATGCGGTTCGATCTTCGCCGCGTGCCGCCCGAACGCATGATCGCGCATCTCGCCGCGCTTTGCGAAGCGGAGGGCGTGACCGCGGCGCGCGAGGCGCTGGCGCTGATCGCTCGCGCCTCCGAAGGATCGGTGCGCGACGCGCTCTCTTTGCTTGATCAAGCCATCGCGCATGGTGCCGGCGAGGTGTCGGCGGAGGCGGTGCGCGCCATGCTCGGCCTCTCCGAGACGGGCCGCGCCTTTGAGCTGTTCGAGAGCATTGTCACCGGCGCGGTCGGCGAGGCGCTTGAGCGCCTGAACGCGCTTTACCGCGATGGCGCGGATCCGGGTGCGATTCTCGCGGATGTCGCGGCGGCCTGTCACACCGCCACCGTGCTGAAGGCGGCGCCCGCGCGGGCCGAGATGGCGGCGGAGGATGCGACGCTTTCGCCGACGGAGATCGCGATGGGCCGAGCCTTGGCGGAGCGCACGCCGATGCGGGCGCTGACGCGCTCTTGGCAAATGCTTCTCAAAGCGCTCGATGAGGTGGCGACCGCGCCGGCGCCGCTCGCCGCCGCGGAGATGGCGGTGATCCGCATGAGCTATGTCTCGGAGCTGCCCTCGCCTGAACAAGCGCTGCGCCGCCTGGCCGGCGCGCCCGGATCGCCTGCGAGCGGCGGCTTAAGCGGCGGATCGGCGCCGAGCGCAAGGGGTGGCGGCGCGCCCGAGCGCAGCGCCGCCGGCCGCGCTGCGACTGCGAGCCTGCCGGCCGCCCCGCCTCGCCCCGCCGCGCCGCCCGCCACCACGCCCGTCCATCGCCCGATCATGGCTTCAGCCT
>JBCBCG010000142.1:0-11392 GCA_038530925.1 Pseudomonadota bacterium | reverse complement strand
TCAGGAAACCGCGATGATCCTGGCGCGCACCGCGGCGGGCCTGCGCTCGGACCATGGCGAGACGCTCGAGACGCTCTACACGCTCCAGAGCCAGAGATACGACTGGGAGGGCGCGCGGGTGACGCTGGGCGCCCAGCGGCTGGAGGCGCGGATGCGGGAGCTCGAGCGCTCGAAGGAGGAGTTCGCGACGCTGGTCGCCACGGTGGATCAAGCCGCGGATCGCGACGTGGATCACCTGATCGGCATGTATGAGCGCATGAAGCCTAAACAGGCCGGACCGCTGTTCGACACCATGGATCCGGCCTTCGCCGCCGGCTTTCTGGCGCGGATGAAGACCGAGAGCGCCTCGGCGATCATGGCGAACATGCAACCCGACCGCGCGCACGCCGCCACGCTCTACCTCGCGGGCCGCAATGTGCGCCGCGAGCCGACCGTCGGCGGCGGCGGGATCGCCGCCCCCACCCGCACGCCGCGCGCGCCGCGGCTGCCGAGTTCGGTGGCGGGCGGCCAGTAAGCGCGACCGATCAGCTTGAAGAACCACCGTCGGCGCAGCGCGCCGCGCAGAGGACGAGACATAAGAGCAGGAGCAGCACGCCATGGGCGCGATAGTGGGTATCATCATCGTCTTCGCGATGGTGTTTGGCGGCTACATGGCCGCCGGAGGAAAGATGAGCATCATCATCAAGGCCTTGCCTTATGAGATGATGATGATCGGCGGCGCCGCGGTCGGCGCGTTTCTGGTGGCCAATGACGGGCACACCATCAAGCAGACCATGCGCGACTTCAAAATCGTGTTCGGCGGCGCGAAATGGAAGAAGCAGGATTACAACGACCTGCTGTGTCTTTTGTTCGAGCTGATCCGCATCGGCCAGCAAAATCCGCTGGAGATCGAGCAGCATATCGAGACGCCCGAAGAGTCCACGCTCTTCGCCAAATATCCGAAGATCCAGTCGGATAAGCGGGCGATGGAGATGATCTGCGACACCTTCCGCAGCGGCACGATGAACTTCGACGATCCGCATCAGGTGGAGGATCTGCTCGAAAAGCAGCTTGAGGATGATTACCACGAGTCGCAGCATTCGAGCCATGCGCTGCAGAACACCGCAGACGCGCTGCCGGCGCTTGGCATCGTCGCCGCGGTGCTCGGCGTGATCAAGACCATGGCCTCGATCAACGAGCCGCCGGCGATCCTCGGCGGCATGATCGGCGGCGCGCTGGTCGGCACCTTCCTCGGCGTGTTCCTGTCCTATGGCTTCGTCGGCCCGTTCGCCGCCAAGCTGAAGGCCTCCGCCGCGCAGGATCAGAAGTTCTACTCGCTGATCCGCGATGTGCTGGTCGCCAATCTGCACCGACACCCGGCCAATATCTGCATCGAGGTCGGCCGTCAGAACACGCCGCGCGATCTGCGCCCGAGCTTCAACGATCTCGAAGCGCGCTTGCGCGAGGTCAAGAGCGGAGCCGCCGCATGACGTCCCGCCTCTCTCCCCTGCGCGCGCGCCTTCTCGGCGCGGCGGCCGCCGCGGCCCTGTTCGCGGCGGCGCCGGCCGCCGCCGAGGAGAGCGGCCAGACCCTGCGCCTCGGCGCGGGCGAGCATGGCGGCTATTCGCGCGTCGTGCTGAACAACGGACCGCGGGGCGGCTGGACCGCCGCCTCGCGCCCTCAAGGCCTGGAGCTGAAGCTGCCGGGCGAGGCCTGGCGCGTGGATGCGCGGGCGGTCAACGAGATGCGCCGCGCCCACCGGGTCGAGCGCGTCGATGTGCGGCGCGAGGACGGCTGGACCGTACTCGACTTCGCGTTCGCGTGCGACTGCGCCGCGACGCCGCGCGCGCTGGCGAGCGGCCTTGTGGTGCTCGACGTCACGGCGCGCGCCGCGGGCGCGTCCGCGGACGCGGCCGCCGAGCGCGACGGACGGATCGAGACGGCGAGCCTGCCTGCGCCCGAGGCCGCCGCGCCCATTGCGCGGGCGGCGGACGCGACGCCGCCCGGCTCCGCGCCGCTCGATGTGCAAGGCGCTCAGCTCTATTTCATCGAAAAGCTCCAGCGCGCCGCCGCCGAAGGCTTGGTGCGCTTCCGCGACGACGCCCCGGCCGCGGGCGTCGCGGCGGATCCGGCGCCGGTCGCCGAAGCGCCGCAAACGCCGACGCGGGCGCAAGCGGAGACGCAGGCGCAGACGGAAACGCCGCGCGCCCCGAACGCCGAAGCGCCGAGCGCCGCGGCGACCCTTCCAGTCGTGACCGGCGACGCGGCCGCCCCGTTAAGCGCGCCCCGCGCGCCGCAGCAAGCGCCAGCGCCGGAGATCGAGCCGCGCGCGCCCTCGCCTGCGGCTGCGCGCGCAGAAGCCTTCGGCCCGGCCGCGCCGTCGCCCGACGCGCGGCCCTCGCCGCCCGCCGCGCCGCCCGCCGCGCCGCGCGCTGTGGCCTCAAGCGCTCCGCCCCTGGCGCAAAGACGCGGCGCCGAGCCCGCCATGGCGGAGGCGGACGCCGCCGCGCCCATGGTCGACGAAGCGCCGCTGATGCTCGCGGCTTGCCCGCGCGACGAGCTGCTGGATATCGCAAGCTGGGAGAACAAAGCGCCTTACGGCGACGCGCTGGCGGCGCGGCGCGGCGCGCTGCTCAGCCAACTCGGACGCATCGATCCGCTCGCGGTAGCGGCGCTTCAATCGCTCTATCTCTGGCATGGTTTCGGCGCCGAGGCCGCCGCCGCGCCGCGCACCTACGATGTCGACGATCCGGATGTGATCGCGCTCGCCGCGGCCGGCGACGTGCTGGCGGGCCGGCCGCCGGCGGAGGGCTCCACCTTCAACCGCCCGACCGAATGCGGCGGGCGCCACGCGCTCTGGCAAGCGGCGGCGCTGTCCGATGTCGATCCCGCCGCCGCGCTCGCGGCCTATGACGACGGCGCCAAGCGCGCGCTTTTGGCGACGCCTCAGCAACTGCGGCGCACGCTTGGCGAGCGGATCGCGCTGGCCGCGGCGCGCGAAGGCGACATGGAGGCGCTGGACGCGGTGATGGCGGTGCTCGAGCGCTCGCAGCGCCCGCCCACCGCGGCGATGCGCATCGGCCGCGCCGCGCTCGCCGAGAGCGAAGGGCGCACCGTCGCCGCGCAGCGCGATCTCGAACGCGTCGCCTATAGCCGCGAACCGGTCGCCTTCGAAGCGGCGCTGCGCCTCGCCGACACGCTGACGCAACCCTATGACGCCGGCCGCGCGTTGCAGCTGGCCAACCGGCTGCAGGATTTCGCGCTGCAGCGCCGCGCGGATGAGACGCTGCTCGACGCGGTGAGCACCGAAGCGGCGCTGCGCTCGCGCTTCGGCCGCTTCGCCGAGGCGCTCGCCGCGGTCGACCTCGCCCAACGCTATGGCGGGCTGGCCGCGGAAGATCTCGAAGCGCTCCGCGTTTCGCTGCTGGACGAGGCCAACGCCCGCCTGCGTGCGACCGAGGGCGCCGATCAGGCGCTTGCGGACGCCGACGCGCCGCCCTCGCCGCTCGACGGTTTGGCGATCGAGCACGCCGCGCAGCTGGTGGACGCCGCCGCGCGCCTGCCCGCCGGGCCTGAGAACGACCGCATCCGCGCCGAACTCGCAGAGACGCTGACCGTGATCGGCGCGCCGCATCTGGCGCCGCTTCTGGTCGATGAAAGCCTCCTCGCCCGATCGCCCGAGGCGCTCGCGGCGCTCGAGGCCGCGAATGAGGCGTCCGCGCTGATCGATCCGCTCGGCGCGATGGGCGATGGGCCGGATCTTCTCGGCGTCGCCGCTCTCGTCGCTGAGCAGGACCGTCCGATCGAGACCGCCGACGCGCCGCCTCCGCCCATCGATCCGATGACCGCGCTCCTCGGCCGCCCGACCACCGGACCGGCGACCACGATCGAAGACGGAGAGGCCCTGGTGAACGAGATCGATCAAGACCTAGAGCTGCTGCGCCAGATTATGGCCGAGCAGCTCGTCCCGGCCGAAGCGCCGAATTTCGCCAGCATGGCTCCGCTCTCAGAAGGAGACGACACCGATGGATAACGCGTCCTATGTGCATCTGACCCGGCAGACGGGCCTGCTCAGAGAGATGGACATCATCTCCACCAACCTCGCCAACATCAGCACCCATGGCTATCGCCGCGAGGGCGCGGTGTTCTCTGAATTCGTCGAACACACCGAAGATGCGCTGGGCAGCCTTTCGATGACGGCGGCGCGCACGCGCTTCGCCGATGACGAGCCCGGCCCGCTGAAACAAACCGGCTCGCAGCTCGACTTCGCCATCGAAGGGCCGGGCTTCTTCCAAGTGCAGACCCCGAATGGCGTGCGCCTGACCCGGGCCGGCGCCTTCGCGCTGACGGCGGAAGGCCAGCTCACCACCTTCCAAGGGCATGCGGTGCTTAGCCAGGGCGGCGCGCCGGTGCAGGTGCCGCCGACCACCGCCGTGGTCTCCGTCTCGCCGGACGGCGTGGTCAGCGCCGATGGCGGCGTCGTCGGCGAGATCGGCCTTGTCGCCGTCCAGAACCCGAACGCGCTCCGCCGCGACGGCGCGACGATGTTCGAGGCGACCGAAGGCGTCGTCCCGTCGGAGACCTCGCGGATCGCGCAAGGCTTCCTGGAAAGCTCGAACGTGGTCGCGGTTGAGGAGCTGTCGCGCATGATCGAAGTGCAGCGCGCCTATGAGCTCGGCCAGAGCATGCTGACGCGCGACGATGATTTGGTGCGCAACGTCATCCGAACTTTGGGCGAGCCGACGGGCTGATCCGCGCGTTTTTTTGCGCGGCGCTTAACCGAACGCTGACCTCGATAGGCGACATTAACCACGTCGAAGCCGGCGCCGCTGAAATCGCCGCAAGAAAAACCCGCCGCACGCCGCCAGAAGGAGCCGATAATGCGCGCATTGCAAATCGCCGCCACGGGCATGGAAGCCCAGCAGACCCGTGTCGAGACGATCTCGAACAACATCGCGAATATGAGCACCACCGCCTATAAAGCGCGCCGGGCCGAATTCGCGGATCTGCATTACCAGCAAGCTGAAGCGCCAGGCTCGATTTCTTCGACGAGCGGCACGGTGTTGCCGACGGGCGTGCAGCTCGGCCTCGGCGTGCGCACCCAAGCGATCCATATGAGCGAAGAGCAAGGCTCGCTCGAGCAGACCGGCTCGCAGCTCGACGTCGCCATCGAAGGGCGCGGCTGGTTCTCGGTGCAGCTGCCGAACGGCGACACCGCCTACACGCGCGACGGCGCCTTCAGCCTCAGCAATGAAGGCCTGCTTGTGAACTCCGACGGCTTCCAAATCGACAACGGCATCACCATCCCGAACGATGCGCGCGCCGTGTCCATCTCGCCGGACGGCCAAGTGAGCGGCACCTTCGCCGGCGAGGCGGAGCCGCGTGTGCTTGGCAATCTGACGCTGAGCATGTTCCCGAATGAGAAAGGTCTCGAGGCGCTCGGCTCGAACCTCTTCGCGCAAACCGCCGCGTCGGGCGATCCGGTTCAGGACGATCCGGGCGAGGACAATTTCGGCGTGCTCCGCCAAGGCTATCTTGAGGCCTCGACCGTCGATGTCGTGGGCGAGATCACCGATCTGATCGAGGCCCAGCGCGGCTATGAGATGAACTCCAAGATCGTCACCGCCGCGGATCAGATGTTGGGCGCCACGGTCCAGATCCGCTGATCCGCCGCGGCGCGCCTCTGAGGGCGCGCGCGTTGGTCATCCAGAAGGAGACGACGATCATGACACGTTTTTCAACGGCTTCGCGCGCGGGCGCGGGCGGCGGCGGATCCGGCGGCGCCGGCCATGGGCTCCGCGGCGCGGCGCTCGGCATGACGGCCGCGCTGCTCCTCTCCGGCGCGCCGCTCTCGGCGCTGGCGGGCGAAGTGCTGGTGGCGGCCGCGACGATCCCCGCCGGCGTCGTGATCGAGCCCGGCCATGTGCGCCTCGCCGATGGCGAGCCGGCGCCGGGCGTGCTCTCCGATCCCAACGCCGCGGTCGGGCTTGAGGCGAAGGTGGCGCTCTACAAAGGCAAGACGATCCGCAGCTCGGATCTTGGCCCGCGCACGGTGATCCGGCGCAACGACGTGGTGGCGCTGGTGTTCCGCCGCGGCGCGCTCGCGATCAGCACCGAAGGGCGCGCCTTGGAGCCCGGCGCCGTGGGCGACCGGATCCGCATCATGAATCTCGACAGCCGACGCACGGTCTACGCAACCGTGCGCGGCGTGAATTTGGCGGAGGTCAGATGAGCCCGTCCCGCGTCGCATCCCCCGTTCTCTCGCGCCTTCTCAGCCGCTGCGCGGTCATGGCGCTCGCCTTCGGCGTCAGCGGCTGCGCCGGCGTGTTTGATCATTTCGGCAAACCGCCGAGCTTCTCGGGCGTCGCCGCCTCGCGCGATCCGATCGACCCGACCCTGCCCGCGGGCATGCCGGGCGCGGAGTTCCCGCAATTCGGCTCGGGCGCGTATCCAGGCGTCGCCATGGGCGGCGCGAGCGATCAAGCGGCGGCGATGAACGCGGCGGCGGAGGCGGCGGTGAGCCGGGCTCTGGCCCTCGGCGCGCGGCCTGACGACGCCCGCATGGCGAGCGGCGGCGTCGGCGCGGCGAGCGCGCAACAAGCCTCTCTCTTCCGCGGCGGCGACAGCCTGTTTCAAGACCGCCGCGCTCGCCGCGTCGGCGACATCCTGACGGTGGTGATCGAAATCGACGACAGCGCCGATCTCTCGAACTCCACCGAGCGCAGCCGCAGCGGCACGGCGACCGTCGGCGCCGAAAACACGCTGTTTGGTCTCGAATCGGTGATTGATCGCGTGATCCCGGGCGACGCCGTCGGCCTCAATCGCGGCGTGAACGCCACCGGCTCCACCGACAGCGCCGGCGAAGGCACGATCAGCCGAGATGAAGCGATCTCGCTGCGCATCGCCGCTCAGGTCGTTCAAGTCCTCCCGAACGGGCATCTGGTGGTAACCGGAAATCAGGAAGTTCGGGTCAATTTCGAACTGAGAGATCTGCAGGTCGCCGGCGTTATTCGCCGAGAGGACATCACGCGTCGGAACACGATCACCTATGATCGTATGGCCAATGCGCGCATCCTTTACGGCGGCCGCGGACATCAGACGGACGTTCAACAGCCCGGCCTCGGCCAGCAGTTGGTGGACATCATCTCGCCGATTTAAGGCGACGCCATATCCGGCGCGCACAGGGCGCGCGCGGCGGCTGCGAGGAGGACGGACATGCGGCTCATTCTGCCCATTCTCCTGATAGTGCTGGGCGTCGTCGGCGGCGGCGCGGCTGGATACTATCTGAAGCCGGCTCCCGAAGCCGGCGATGAGGAGATGATCACCGGCGACGCCAAGCCCGGCGCGGAGATGCTCGAGCCCGTCTTCAAGGATGAAGGCGTCTCGATGGCGACCGACAGCGCTTATGTGCCGATCGAGCAAAAGCTGATCGTGCCGATCCGCCGCTCGAACGGCCGCAAAGCCTTCGTCGCGATGGACGCGACGCTGGAGATCTCGCCGGACAGCGAAGAGTGGATCAAGAGCCATGAGCCGAAGACGGTCGACGCTTTCTTGCGCGTGCTGATCGCCTTCGCCGCCACCGGCGCGTTCGATGATCACGCCGAGACGGCGATGGCGCTTGATGATCTGAACGACGCGCTCCTCACCTCGGCGCAAACCGTGCTCGGCGAGTCGGTCCGCGCGGTGCTGATCTCGAACCTGATCACGCAAGACGCCTGATCGCACGACGCCTGATCGCACGACGCCTGCGCCTCGCAGCGGCCACACCATCATCCTATTGTCGACGCGAAAGCCGCCTCACGCTGTGATGCGGCTTTCGCGCGTGCTGAGCTCATGGGGAGCGGTGATCGTGTATCGGCGACGGGACATCGCGCCCGAAGGCGGCGTTTTCGTCATCGCCGATCTGCATGGTGATTTCGACGCGCTCGATGCGGCGCTCTCCGCGGCGCCGGCGGGCGCCTTCATCGTCTTTCTCGGCGATATCGTCGATCGCGGCGGCTACTCGCCCTTCTGCGCCGAGCGCATGCTGGAGATCCTCGGCGCGGATCGCGGCGTTCTCGTTCCCGGCAATCATGACGTCGCGCTTGTCGAAGTCGTCGAAGGGCGGCGCGGCGCGACGCCAAGGCGCGTCGAGACGCTGGCCCAATTCGAAGCCTATGGCGGCGATCTTCTCACGCGGTTCTGCGACGCGGTGCGCGCCGCGCCCTTATGCCTGCGCATCGGCGCGTTCGCCTTCGCCCACGCCGCCTGGCGCGCGGAGATGGAGACGGACGGCGCCTGGAGCGCGCCGCTGCGCCGCCTCGCGCTGCAAGGCGAGTTCCGAGCGACGCCCGAACGGCGACGGCCGGAACGGGTCCGTCGCTGGGTCGACAGCATCCCGCGCGGGCGCACCATCATGGTCGGCCATGAGGCGCGCAGCGAGACTGGTCCGCTGGTCGTCCACTCGCGCCTCGGCGGCACGGCGGCGTTCCTGGATCTCGGCTGCGGCGATGGCGGCCGCCTCGGCTGCGCGCGCATCCAAGGCGAAGACGTCGCTTACCTGTCGGTCGCCGGCGCGTGTCGCTGAACGCGCTAGGCTCATCGCGCGCTGCGCGGCTCTTCGCAAAGGCGCCGCCGCAACGGCGAGGAGAGCCGAATAGGCTCGAGGAGCCGCGCCGCCCCTACTCCGTGAATTGAAGCCGCGCGAGCCGCGCGTAGAGCCCGCCTTCGGCGACGAGGCTCTCATGGCGGCCTTCAGCGACAATGCGCCCTTCATCGAGGACCACGATGCGATCGGCGCGCTTCACCGTCGCCAGCCGATGCGCGATCACCAATGTGGTGCGCCCTTCGCTCAGCCGCTCCACAGCGCTTTGCACCAGCCGCTCGCTTTCAGCGTCCAAGGCCGACGTCGCCTCGTCGAGCAGCAACACCGGCGCGTCGCGCAGGATCGCGCGGGCGATGGCGATGCGCTGCTTTTGGCCGCCGGAGAGCAGCACGCCGCGCTCGCCCACCGGCGTCTCATAGCCCTGCGGCAGCTTCTTGATGAAGCCATGCGCCGCCGCCGCCGCCGCGGCCGCCTCGATCTCGGCCTGGCCCGCCTCCGGCCGGCCGAAGCCGATATTCTCGCCCACGCTGGCGGCGAAGATCGCCGGCTCTTGCGGCACCAGCGCGAAGCGCGTGCGCAGCCGCTCCGGGTCCATCTCCGTCAGATCGATCCCATCGAGCGTGACGCGCCCGCTCTCCGGATCGTAAAAGCGCAGCAGCAGCTGGAAAATCGTCGTCTTGCCCGCCCCGGAAGGCCCGACCAGCGCCACGGTTTCGCCCGGCGCGATCGAAAGCGAGAGTCGCTCCAGCGCCGGCGTTTCGGGACGCGACGGATAGCGAAAGGTCACATCCTCGTAAGCGAGCGCGCCGAGCGGCGCGTCCGGCGCCGCCTCGCGCGGCGGAACGGGCGCCGCCGGCGCCTGGATCGGGCTGCGCGCTCGGAGCAGCTCCACCAAGCGCTCCGCCGCACCAGCGGCGCGCAGCACCTCGCCCCACACTTCGGTGAGCGCGCCCACCGCGCCCGCGACGAACACAGCGTAAAGGATGAACTGCGTCAGCGCGCCGGCGCTCATATCGCCCGAGATCACGCCGCGCGCGCCCGCCCACATCACGCCGACCACCGCCGAGAACGCCATAAAGATCACAAGCGCCGTCAGCCCGGCGCGGTTCCAGATCCGGCGCTCCGCGGCTTCATACGACGCCTCCACCGAGGCGCCGAAGCGCTCGCGCGCCACCGCCTCATATGTGAAAGCCTGCACGGCGCTCGCCGCGGTCAAGGTCTCGCCCGCCAGCGCGGAGCTGTCGGCGATGCGGTCCTGGCTCAGCCGCGAAAGCGAGCGGACGCGCCGACCGAGAATGACGACCGGCGCCACCACCGCGGGCGTCAGCAACAGGACCAGCAGCGTGAGCCATGGGCTGGTGATCAGCAGCATCAAGACGCCGCCGGCCAATACGACGAGGTTGCGCAACGCGATCGACGCCGAGGAGCCGAGCACGGACAGGATCACCGTCGTGTCGGTCGTCAACCGCGAAAGCGTCTCGCCCGTGCGCACCGTCTCGAAGAACGCCGGGCTCATGCCGATCATGCGATCATAGACGGCGCGGCGGATGTCCGCGACGACCCGTTCGCCAAGCGTGGTGACGAAATAGAACCGCGCCGCCGTCGCCGCCGCCAGCAGCAGTGCGACGCCAAAGAAGCTCAAGAAATACTGGTCGATCTGCGCGGCGCGCTCTTCCGTGAACCCATCAACGACGCGCCCGAGCGCGATCGGGATGATCAGCGTGAAGAGCGCTGCGAGCAAAAGCGAGGCGCCGGCGAACCACATGATGCGGCGATGCGGATGCAAGAAGGGCCAGAGCTCCGCTAAGGGCCGCGCCGAGCGGCCCTTCGGTCTGTCTTTCGGATCGTCGATTACCGCCGTCTCGTCCCGCGCCACTCGTCACGCCTCGTCTGTTCCCAAGCGCCGCATCGCCGACGCTCTCATGATCAGCGCCTCAATCTGTTCCGCGCGCCGCGCGCGTCGAGCGGCTCGCCCTTTGGAACCGCAGCGCCTTGATCTGATTTCGCACCATGTCCTCATCGCCCGCCGCGCGCGCCAGGCCAAGCGGCGGATCGTCGCCCGTTTTGTCGCCATCTGCGTCGCCTGATGCAACCGTTCGAGCCGCGGATCACAGCGCCTGAGACCCTCGGTCGCGCGCCAGCCCTGCGTTTTGGCCGCAGCGACCCTCGCGCCGCGCGCGAGCGCGCGCCCGGCCTTAACAAGTTTCGTTCCATATGGGACAGGTGGTCCACCCTCAGGCCGCGAGTCTCCCATGCCCAGACATCTCAAAGCGTGCGAGCGCCCCCTCAGCGAGGTTTTGGACAGCCGCCGCCGGTTCGTGATCCCGCCGTTTCAGCGCCCCTTCGCGTGGACCGAAGCGGAAGCCCGGACGCTCTTGACCGATATTCTCGCCGCGATCGATCGCGCGGCCGCCGCGCGCGATGACGATGCGCCCTATTTCATGGGCTCGATCGTCCTCGTGAAATCCGCCGGCGAAGCGGCGGAGCAAGTGGTGGATGGGCATCAACGCCTCACGACGCTCACCATCCTGCTGGCCTTGCTGCGCGATCTCGATCCTGAGACCGCCGCCGCGCTCGACCATCACATCCGCGCGCCCTCGCGCTTCAACAAGGCCCAAGCGGAGCGGCTCTTGACGGTCCGGCCGCTCGACACGGAGTTCTTCCAAAGCGCCATTCAGCAGCCCGGCGGGCCGCTGGCGCTGACGCCGGACACGCCGGTCGACAATGACGCGCAAGCGAAGATGCTGAGCGTGGCGCTGGCCTTTCGCGAGATCTTGGAGGAAGCGCCCGTCGGCTCGCGCCGCTGGCTTGTCGAATTTTTGCTGCGCC
>JBCBCG010000141.1:0-11546 GCA_038530925.1 Pseudomonadota bacterium | reverse complement strand
CTGGCCGAGCATTGGATGAAGATCGGAACCTTCGCCGCGCCGATGCTGATCTTCCTCGCCTTCGCGGCGCGCCGCGAAGGCGACGGCCCGCTTTGGCGCGATGTGAAGACGATGGCCGCGCTTTTCGCCGCCAGCTACATGCTCCACCAGTTCGAAGAACATTGGATCGACGCGCTGGGCCGGCTCTACCCGCTCCGCGGCTTCTTGAACGAGCAGCTCGCAACCGCATTCGGGCCTGAGGCGGCGGCGGCGATGACGCCGCAGGCGATCTTCTTCATCAACACCTCCGTCGTGTGGCTCGTCGCGTTCCTCGCGATCTGGACGGCGCCGACCCACGCCTTTCCCGCGCTCGCGATGGCGGGCGTCATGCTGGTGAACGGCGTCGCCCATGGCGCGATGGCCATCGCGTCCGGCGCGTACAATCCTGGCCTCATCACAGGCGTTTTGTTGTTCGTGCCGCTCGCCGCTGGATTTTACTGGGCGATGCTGGCCTCGGGCGCGGCGAGGCCGCTCGCCATCGCCGCCGGCGTCGCCTGGGGCGCCCTCGCCCATGTGATCCTGATCGCCGGCCTTCTCGCCGCGAATGTTCACGGGCTGATCCCGGTCGGCGCCTATTACGCTTTGCTGATCCTGTGGGCGATCGCGCCGCTCTTCGCCTTCCGCGCGTCGGGCGCGCGCGCGGATTAACCGCGTCTGAACCGGCGACGCCCCTGGAGCCGCGCGCGATCAGCCGTTCAGCCACTCCAAGCCTTCGCCTTCAGGATCGAAAGGCCGGATCAGATCCGCCTCAATCTGATAACCAACCTCGGCGAGGCGCGACTGGGTCGGCTCGACCCGCATCAGGCCGGTGACGACGATCGCCTCGAACATCGTCTCGAACCAGTAAGGATTGGCGGCGGTGACGAGGACGATCTGGTTCGGCGGCGGCGGCGGCACATGAATGCAAGCGCCGACATAAGGCGCCAATAGGAAGAGCCGCGTGCCGTCCGCCTCGAGATCAAGCGGGACGGCGTAGCCCGGCAGCGCGATCCGCTCTCCGTGAAGATCGCCCACCAGATCCTCTTTGCGCGCCGGCTCTTGATCCCAAGCGAAGGGCGCGTCGGCGGCGGGGCTGGTGTCGAGGGCGCGGCCATCCACCCAATCCGCCGCGGTGAGGCCGGCGCCCAACGGGTCGGCAGGCGGCGAAGGATAATGCTGCGCCGTGACGAGACCGCCCAGCGCCGCGGCGCCAGGCGCACCCATGGAGGTTCCCGCCGCCGAGGGCGGCGGCCCCTGCCCGATCGCGGATAAATCAACCTCTTCGCCGCGCAGTCGGGCCGCGAAGCGCGCATGAAAGGCGCTTGCGTCGACCGGCGGCCGCAGATCCGGCCACAGCAGACGGCGCGCGCCCGCCTCGCCTTCGGCCGCAGCGCCGCCGAACCAGCGCGCGGCGCCAAAGGCTCCAAATCCCAGGGCTGCAAGCGCCGCCGCGCCGCCTCCAAGCAGTGCGCGCCGGCCAAGCCGCGCCTCGCCGCCTGCCGCCATGAAGCCCTCCCGCCTAAACGCGCGTTCCAGCGATCGCCGCGTCGCGGTCGATCACTCAAGAAACTAACGCGTCTCAGCGGCGGGAAAAAGACGGCGCGAGACCCTAAAGCATCACCGTTTCGAGAACTGGAAGCTGCGGCGGGCCTTGCGCTTGCCGTATTTCTTCCGCTCCACGACCCGGCTGTCCCGCGTCAGAAACCCTGCGCGCTTCAGCGCCGGGCGCAGCTCCGGATCCCAGAGCGACAGCGCTTTGGAGATGCCGTGCTTCACCGCGCCGGCCTGACCGGAAAGCCCACCGCCGGCCACCGTGCAAGTCACGTCGAACTGGCCGTCCACATTGGCGACGCCAAAGGGCTGGCGCACCACCATTTGCAGCACCGGCCGCGCGAAATAGGCGTCGATCTCTTTCTTATTCACGGTGATCTTGCCGCTGCCGGGCTTCACCCAAACGCGCGCGGTGGCGTCCTTCCGCTTGCCGGTGGCGTAGGAGCGGTTGTGCTCATCCCGCACCGGATCCCGCGAGATCGCTTCGGCCGCGATCGCCTCAACCGCGCCGTCGGCGGCGCCCGCCGCGCCGGCGTCTTTCAGATCCTCGAGGGATTTAATCTCATCAGCCATAAGGGTCGTCGTCTCTCAAAAAATCGCAGCCGTCGATCAGGCGCGCAGGTTCTTCTTGTTCATCGACCGCACATCGAGCGCCGCGGGCGCTTGCGCCTCATGCGGATGTTCGGGACCGGCGTAGACGCGCAGATTGGTGAGCTGGCGCCGGGTGAGCGGGCCACCGGGCATCATCCGCTTCACCGCACGGAACAGAAGCCGCTCAGGATGCTTGCTCTCCAGCGTCTGGCGCGGCGTGCGGCTTTTGATCCCGCCGGGATAACCGGTGTGCCAATTGAACACCTGGGTCTCGCGCTTGCGGCCGGTCAGCTGCACCTTCTCGGCGTTCACGACGATGACGTTGTCGCCGCAATCCATATGCGGCGTGAAGCTGGGCTTATGCTTGCCGCGCAGACGCGCCGCGATCAGCGCCGCGAGGCGGCCAAGCACAAGGCCTTCGGCGTCCACCACGATCCAGTCCTTCTGGATCTCGGACGGCTTGGCTGAATAGGTCTTCATCAACAGGTCTCTCAGAGATCGATCTCAAGGCGCGCTCGCGCCAAAGGCGAGCGCAAACAAAGAAACGCCCCGCTCGCGCGACGCGCCATGGCGGCCTTATGCGCAACCGGTCGCGCGAAGTCAACGCGAGATCTCTGTAATTTTCACTTAAATTACAGTGTGAAAGATATGGGGTATATAAATACCCCAAACCTCACGCCGCGATTCGCTCGTCTTTCGGATACGCCGCCTGATGCGCCGCATGCACCAGAGCCGCGAAGAGCAGCACGGCGCCGAACTGGTGAAGGATCGACCAGCTTGGCGGCGCGGCGTGGATCAAGGTGACGATCCCGAGCGCCGCCTGCGCCGTCACCAAACCCGCCGCGATCGCGCCCCAGAGGCGCGTCTTCGCGAAGGCGGACCGGCGCGACGCCCACCAAAAGAAGAGCGCCGCCAGCACCAGAAGATAGCCGAGGACGCGATGGACGAACTGCGCCGCTGCGGGCTCGTCGAAAGGCAGGAAAGGCTCTCCGGCAGGGTAGATCCCCTCGCCCATGCCCGGCCATTGCGTGTAGATCCGGCCTGCATCCATACCCGCAACGAACGCGCCCATCAGGATCTGCAGGAACGCCAATCCCACCAAAGCATTCGCGTAGAGCCGCAGCGACGGCTCGCGTCGCCGCCGCGCTTGCAGCAGCGCCCAATCCTCTCGCCCCAGCGACAGCGCGCACCAGAAGATCATCCCCAGAATCACGAAGGCGAGGCCGAGATGAACGGCGAGGCGGTATTGGCTGACGTCGAGCCGCCCCGTCAGTCCCGAGGCCACCATCCACCAGCCGATCACCCCTTGCAGGAGGCCAAGCCCGCCGAGCAGCGCGATCCGCCCGGTCCATCCCTGCGGGATCGTCTTCTGATAAAGAAACCAAGCGAAGGGCAGCACGAAGACCAGCCCGATCAGCCGTCCCCATTGGCGGTGGCCCCACTCCCACCAATAGATCACTTTGAACTCGGCCATGCTCATGCCGCGGTTCTGCACTTGGTACTCGGTTGTGGAGCGGTATTTCTCGAGTTCCGCCTCCCACGCGGCGTCTGAAAGCGGCGGGATCACGCCGGTGACAGGCCGCCACTCGGTGATGGAGAGGCCGCTATCCGTGAGGCGAGTCAACCCGCCCACGAGGATCTGCACGATCACCAGCGCCGCCAACACGAACAGCCAAATGCGGATGAGCTTGCGGTTCTGCAGCCGCGCCGCCTCCGCCCCGCCGGCGCCACCGCCGCCGCTCGGGCGCGCGCCGTCGCCGGGCGTCTCGCCCACCTCTTCGAAAATCGACTTCGACATGCGCGCCTCCCGCCGCTTGCCTTGCGCGCCGCAGCGCCGCCTGACGCGCGCTTCGCCCTGGCGCCGCGCTCGTCCGAGCAGCTAGGACATTTTCGCGGAAAACACACGCGCTTCCGGCCGCGCGGCGCGGCCTCGACCCAAGGAGAGACCACGATGATCATGCTGCGCATCCTGGCCGCCGCGATCGCCTGCATGGCCGGCCTCGCCGTCAGCCCGAGCCGCGCCGAGGCGTGCGACGGCGTCTTGAGCCAAGAGTGCCTCCTGCGCCTCGGCGCCGGCGCGCTCGCGCCGCAGGACGGCTGCAGCGAGGAACTCGCCCGCTACCGCGCCTGCGTCGCTGATCAAGTGCTGGCCGAAGAGAGGAGCAAAACCAAGCGCGTCCTCGATTCCCTCATCTCGTATGACGCGCTCGATACGACCCGAGATTTCCTGGAGGCGCGCGTCGGCCCGCCGAAGACCAGCCGCGGGCCGACCTCCTACAACACGCGCGTCTATGACATCGATGGATGCGAGGCGACGGTCATCTTCATCGAGGGCTCGGCGAGCTCGATCGAACTCGCGCTCGCAGAAGGCTGCGCATATGGCGTCTGCGACATCGCTTTCATCGCCGATAAAGCGCCAGACCATTGCGACAGCGGCGCGATCCAGGGTTTTGGTGATTTCGCCAAGGCCTTCGCCGGCGAGGCGTTTCAGCTCTATGGCTGCCTGGCTGGATGCGGCAACGCCGTAACGCCCGAACTCGGCTTTCGCGACCAAGGCGGGCGCTACAACCAGTTCACGAATTTCGCCATCGGCGTCTACCGAGATGAAGATCCCGAATTCGACGCCTCAGAGAGGCTCCGCGACAGGCTGCGCGCGATGGGGGCGGAAGGAGCGCATTTGGACATGGGCGCTCTCTGCGAGCTCAATCCCCTCCCCGCCATCGCCGAGAGCTTCAGCGACGTTCCCTTCGATTACGTCGTTCTCGATCGCGACGACACGGTCACGGGCTGCTACGCGCGCCTTCCCTGAGCCGTCATGGCGCGCCGGCGGCCAGCTCCGCGCTGATCGCCGGCAACAGCTCGTCGCGCGCCGTGGCGATCAGCGCCTGCATCGCCTCTTTATGGACCCGCCGCTCATAAAGCACCGAGGAGCTTTGCGCGCGAAAGACGCGCCGCACGTCTTCGCGTTCAAGATAGGTTCCGAGATCATCGTAGAAGCCCTGCGCCTTGGCGAGCCAGTCCGCCGGCGCGATGAAATAATTCGGATTGTCGGTCGCGTTGAAAAAGCGAAGCCGCAGCGGCGGCCAGCCGTTCTGATACACCGCTTCGCGGCCGGTCAGGTCGAGACCGTCGATGAACGCGCCGACGCGGCCGACATTCTCGGCGAACTCCGCCTCAAGCGCCGCGAGGAAGCCGCGTTCGGCGCGCGAGAGCGGCGGCAGGGACGGCGCGGCGCTGGTATGCTGCTGGGTCAGCGACTGAATGCAGCCGCGATAGGCGGTGAGCTGGGCCTGGCACTGGGCGTTCGTCGCGCCGGCGGGCAGCGCGCCCGCGCCAAAACTCTGCAAACAAGCCGATGTCAGCCCCGCGCCGCACCCTTCCGCGCCGCGCGCCGTCTGCGCCGCAACGAAGAGCGCCAGCGCCGAGGCGGCCCCGATCGCGCCCCGCCGCATGCGCCAACCGCTCATCGCCGCGCAGTTCGGCGCGCTCTTCGCTGCTTCATCCCTCATCACCATCCCTCTCCGACGCGCCGGAACGCAGGCTCAGCGCCTTTATCGACCCTTCTGCGCGCGAACTGCGGCGCATAGGCGGCGCCGGACCGCCACGCTTATTTCTCTCCGCCGCCGCGCCCTGCGCGCATAAGGTGGGCGCCACCCCAACGCCGCGCAGCGTCTCAGGACGCGCATTCTTGGAACCGGACAGGAGCCGCCGAAAGCCCGCCATGCTAGGCAAACTCGCTAGTCTCTCCCTCCTCGGCCTTCTGCCGGTGGCGATCGCCGCCCCGCTCGCAGTGTCGGAGGTGTCATTCCTGTTCGTCTATGAGATGCGCGAGGAAATCTCGATCTATGGCAGCTTGATCGCGCTGTATGAGAGCGGCGACATGCTGCTTTTCAGCATCATCCTCGTGCTCTCCGTCGTCGGACCCTATCTGCGGCTTCTCCTCATGGCCTTCGCCGCCTTCGCGCGCAGCAGCCTCGCGCTGCGGATGAAGCCGGCGCTGGATCTCGTCGGCCGCTTCTCATTGATCGATGTGATCATCATTTCTCTTTTGGTGATCTCCTTCCGAGTGCCCGAGTTCAAACTGCAATGGGGCTTTTACTTCGTCCTCTGCCTTTGGGTGCTCGATATGCTCGCCTCCTTTTCAATCTGGCGGCGGCTCCGGCGAGAAGAGCGGCGCGCGGCGATGCGCGAGACAAAGGGGCTCACGCTCGGAACCGATCCCATCGCGCCCGTGGACGCCGACGCGGAGAGAGGCGCCGACGCCGCCGGCCCCGCGAGGAGCGGCGACGCCCGACAGGGCGGCGCTGGCGAGGAGCGCCGCGCCGTCAGCCCTCCGAGCGGCGCCGGCGCTTTTGGGCCAGGGTCCGCACCACGCCGCGCAGCATCCGCGCGTCCTGATCCGTCATCGGCGCGCGGCTGAGGAAATTCCGCAAGCTGGCGACCATCGCGGCGCGCTTATGCTCCGGCCAGAAATAGTTCGCCGCATCAAGCTCTTCTTCGAGATGCGCATAGAGACCGTCGACGGCCTCGCGCGGCGCCGGCGCGGCGCCCGCCGCCAGCGCTTCCGGCCGCTCCGGCGCGGGCGCGGCGCCAGCCTGGGCCAAAATCGCTTGGCGCAGCTCATAGCCCATCAGAAGCGCGCATTGCGCGAGGTTCAGCGAGGCGAAACGCGGGTTCGCCGGCACGGTGACGATGGCGTTGGCGCGGATCACATCGTCATTCTCGAGCCCGGTGCGCTCAGGCCCGAACAGCACGCCGCAAGGCTCTCCAGCGCGCTGGCGCGCGGCGATCTCCGCCGCCGCTTCCGCCGGGCTCAGCACCCGTTTGGTGAGTTCGCGCCCCCGAGCGGTCGTGGCGTATAGATGGGCGATCTCAGCGGCGGCGGCGCCGGTCGTCTCATAAACCCGCGCCGCCTCAAGCACGCGGCTGGCGCCCGAGGCCATGGCGATCGCGTCCTCATTCGGCCAGCCGTCCCGCGGCGCCACCAGCCGCAGATCCGTCAGCCCGAAATTCCACATCGCTCGGCAGCAAGCGCCGATATTCTGACCAAGCTGCGGCGCCACCAAAATAAAGGCCGGCCCATCGATCGCCTGCGGCTCGCCGAGCGCCGCCGCGTCATTCGTCCCCGCCACGGCGCCCCGCTTTGCCTGTTCGCTTCACGCCCGCGCGCTCCCGAAAGAAGAAGGCGCGGCGGCGGCGCGATCAGGCTGCGCGCTTTCTCAAATGCGCGCAGAGAACGCCAGGTTCGTGATCCGCCGCGGACCGCCCTTCATTGATGCTGCGATAGATATCATGGGTTTCCGCGAGCCCGTAAAGCGCGCTGTCGACCACATCGCATCGCGTGAAGCGCTCCACAATATCTGTGGACAAGGTGTGCGGCTCATTGACGGTCGGCTCGTGATTCACCTCGACGATCAACAGAATCGATCCCGACGGCGCCGTCACGCGCTCCATCTCGTCGATCGCCCGTTCAACGGACTCGACGTGATCGAGCGAATTCAACGCCGAGACGTAGTCGAAGCTCCCTTCCGCGAAGGGGATCGATTCCGCTGATCCGGCGACATACTCCATCGCGTGGACGCCCCGGTTGAGGAGCGTGTATTCGATGGCCAAGGGATCGAGGCCGACCCGGCGCGTCGCGCCGACGGCCCATTCCAAACTTCCGCGCGGCCCACACCCGATATCAATAATCGATTTCCCATCAAAATCACTCAGCGTTAGGTTGAACAACTCAGTGAAGAACTGCTGATAGTGGCTATTATCGAAAGAATCGCCTTCAGACTTTGCGCGCTTTTTCCAATAAGAGAGTTCAGAGCGCGTTTTTATCCAAGTCTTCATCGAAGGCGGCAGGTGCCGCAACGAGTTCTTCATTGATTGCTTCAAGGCTCGCACGTCATTTCCCCCATCCTTGACTCGCCTATGCAGACTTCGGCGACCGCCATCCACACGCTGTAGTTGATATTCTGGAATCTGAAATCGCGTCAACCAGAGGACGCGTCCGGCAGTCGCCGCTTCGAAAGACCGACCGTTCGCGCGCGCAATGGCGACCGCACAGCGCATTGATGACGCAGAAGCTGAGTGCTAGGCCAGCGCGAGCGAGCGTTCCGCTTCTTGACATTGTCACGCCCGACGGCCGGGCTCGGAGGAATTGATGTCGAAAATCAAAGTCGAAAACCCAGTTGTCGAACTTGACGGCGATGAGATGACGCGGATCATCTGGGATTTCATTAAACAGAAGTTGATCCTGCCCTATCTCGACATCGACCTTAAATATTACGACTTGGGCATTGAAGCGCGCGACGCGACGGATGACCAGATCACCATCGACGCGGCGAACGCGATCAAACAATACGGCGTCGGCGTTAAATGCGCGACGATCACGCCGGATGAAGCGCGGGTTGAAGAGTTCAACCTCAAGAAGATGTGGCGCAGCCCGAACGGCACCATTCGCAACATCCTTGGCGGCGTCGTGTTCCGCGAGCCGATCATCTGCAAGAACGTGCCACGCCTGGTGCCAGGGTGGACGCAGCCGATCATCATCGGCCGCCACGCCTTCGGCGACCAATACCGCGCCACCGATTTCAAACCGAGCGGCCCAGGCAAGCTCACCATTAAATTCGAGGGCGAGAACGGCGAGCTCATCGAACACGAGGTCTATCAGTTCAAAGGCCCGGGCGTCGCCATGGCGATGTACAACACCGATGACAGCATCCGCGATTTCGCCCGCGCCTGCATGAACTACGCGCTGAACCGCGGCTATCCTTGTTATCTTTCCACCAAGAACACGATCATGAAGGCCTATGACGGCCGCTTCAAAGATCTCTTCGAAGAAGTGTTCAACGCCGAGTTCAAGGCCGATTTCGACGCGAAGGGCCTAAGTTACGAGCATAGGCTGATCGATGATATGGTCGCCTCAGCCATGAAATGGTCTGGCGGTTACGTCTGGGCTTGTAAGAACTACGATGGCGACGTGCAGTCCGACACCGTGGCGCAAGGGTTCGGCTCGCTCGGCCTAATGACGTCAGTGCTGATGACGCCGGACGGCAAAATCGTCGAGAGCGAGGCGGCGCATGGCACCGTGACGCGCCATTACCGCCAGCATCAAAAGGGCGAGCAGACCTCGACCAATTCGATCGCCTCGATCTTCGCCTGGACCGGCGGGCTGAAGCACCGCGCCAAGCTCGACGACAACGCGGCGCTGAAGACCTTCGCCGAGACGCTGGAGCAAACCATCGTCGACACGGTCGAGAGCGGCTTCATGACCAAAGACCTCGCGCTGCTCGTCGGCCCGGATCAGAAGTGGCTCACCACCATGGGCTTCCTTGAGAAGGTCGATGAGAACCTGAACAAAGCGCTCGCGGGATAATCCGCGGCCGCGCCGATGACGGTCGGGCGCTCAGCGCGCCCGGCTTTTTTTCGTTTGTTCGCGGCGGCGCCGCCGCCGGGAGGTCGCTTTGTCCATCCAATCGGCCACTCTGACGGTGATGATCGCCGCCGCGCGCAAGGCGGCGCGGGGGCTCACGCGCGATTTCGGCGAGGTCGAGAACCTTCAGGTCTCGGTGAAAGGCGCCGGCGATTTCGTCAGCGCCGCGGATCTGCGCGCCGAGAAGATCATTCGCGAAGAGCTGATGCGCGCACGCCCGGCCTATGGCTGGCTCGGCGAGGAGAGCGAGCCGATCGAGGGCAAAGACCCCACGCGGCGATGGATCGTCGACCCGCTCGACGGCACCACCAACTTCCTGCATGGCCTGCCGCATTTCGCAATCTCCATCGGTCTCGAGCATAAGGGCGAGCTCGTGGCGGGCGTGATCCTCGATCCGATCAAAGATGAGCTTTTCATCGCCGAGAAAGGCCAAGGCGCCTTCGTGAACGACCGGCGTCTGCGCGTTTCGGCGCGGCGCGAGATGGCCGATGCGCTGTTCGCCACCGGCGTGCCCTATGCGGCGAAGACGACGCTGCCGGAGATGCTGCAGGAGCTGGCGCGGCTGATGCCGGCCTGCAGCGGGATCCGCCGCTTCGGCGCCGCAGCGCTCGATCTGGCTTATGTCGCTGCGGGACGTTACGATGGGTTTTGGGAGCGAGAGCTGCAAGCCTGGGACATGGCGGCGGGAATCGTCATCGCGCGCGAGGCCGGCGCATTCGTGGAAGACCTGGCGGGCGGTCATGACATGCTGTCGCGCGGCGAGCTGATCGTGGCCACGCCGGATCTTTTCGAGCCGATGAAACGCGCCTTAGCGCTCTAAACGCGGCTGAATGCGCACGGTATGAACGCAGTCTCGCCGCGCCTGGCGCCGCGCAACGGGTTTCCAACGGGTCTTAACGCAAAATGCACGCTCTTCTGGCGTCCCTGATTTCGCCGTAGATCTCGCCGATGCCGTTCAGCAGAGTGGCGCCAGTCTTCGCAGCTGCGAAGGCGCGTGCGGAGGGGCGATGCGAAGCGCGGGGGATCCAGCGGGCGAGATCCAAGGGGCGGCGGCGCCGACGCTTGGATCGCGCGGCGATGCAGGGGCCCGTTGAATGGGCTTGGGGCGCGGGGCGCGCATGAGCGGCGGCGGAGACGCGCCGCACGCCGCCGCGCCGCCGAAACGAGGGTGGCGGAGTGGCGAGACCAGATGTGAAATTCACGCGGCCGGTGCAGCGCATCTTGACGATGGTGCTGTTCCTCTCCGTGGTCGGCTCGGTTGTGTTCTCTCTGTTTCGAGAGATCGAGACCGTCTTCCTCACCAATCCGCAGCTGAACGGTTTGATCGGAATCGTTTTCGGGATCGGCGTCTTGATCGCGTTCTGGAACGTGTTCCGCCTCTTCAGCGCGGTGAACTGGATCGAGGCGCTGGCGGCGCGTAGCCGCGGCATTGAGACGATCCCGCCGCCAGGCCTTCTGGTGGCGATGGATCCGCTGCGCAAAAGCGGCGCGGTGCGCGGGCTGAACTCGCAAATCTCGCGCTCGATCCTCGAATCGGTCGCGGTGCGCGTCGATGAAAGCCGCGACACGCTACGCTACATTGCGGGCCTTCTGATTTTCCTCGGCCTCCTCGGCACCTTCTGGGGCCTCTCGAAAACGGTGCCGGCGGTGGTGGACACGATCCGCGCCATCGAGCCGACGCCAGGCGCCGAGGGCGCTGCGCTTTTCGCCACGCTGATGTCCGGCCTTGATGATCAGCTCGCGGGCATGGGCACGGCCTTCGCCTCCTCCCTGCTCGGCCTAGCCGGCTCGCTGGTCGTCGGCTTTCTCGAGCTGATGAGCGGCGGCGCGCATAACCGGTTTTACGGCGAGCTCGAGACCTGGCTTTCGGCGCAAACCCGCATCGGCGGCGATCTTGCCGCTGTCGAGCGCGCGGCGATCCTCGCCCTCGGCGATGATGCGGTTGAGCGCGCCCATCTGCTGG
>JBCBCG010000140.1:0-11549 GCA_038530925.1 Pseudomonadota bacterium | reverse complement strand
GTCGCCTGTGCCCTGGAACGCCATTTTCTCAACAACGTCCATGCCTTCGACCACTTGGCCGAACACCGCATAGCCCCAGCCGCGCGGCGTCTTCGCCGTGTGATCGAGGAAGTCGTTGTCTTTGAAGTTAACGAAGAACTGGGCGCTAGCGCTGTGCGGATCGCTGGTCCGCGCCATGGCGACCGAGCCCTTCACGTTCCTCAGCCCGTTATCGGCCTCGTTCTGGATCGGATCGCGCGTCGGCTTCTCGACATACATGCCGGCCTCCGCGGCGAAGCCGCCGCCTTGCGCCATGAAGTTTGGGATCACGCGGTGAAACACCACGCCGTCGTAAAAGCCCTCATCGACATAGGCGAGGAAGTTGGCCGCGGTGATCGGCGCCTTCTCCTCGTTCACTTCGATCACGAAGGCGCCCATCGTGGTTTCGAATTTCACTTTCGGGCCCGCCATGGCCGGAATGGCGAAGCTGAGAAGCAGCGCCGCCGCCGCCAGGAGTGATGTGGTCATCCGCATGCTCGCGCGATCCTTCCCTGTCTCGTAAGCGTTTCGCCGCATTCGATCGCGGCGAGTCGCGTCGGCCGGCACCTGCCCCGCTCCGGCCGCGCCTGTCAACGACGGCGCGGGCGCCGGCTCAGATCCTGTGCGCGCATGAACCGCTTCTCCTTCCGCGCCGCGGCGACCAGGCGTCGCGCAAGCCGCCAAGACCCAAGCAGTCGCGAACCAAGCAGTCACGAACGAAGCAGCAATCACCCAAGCCGCCAGGATCTGAGACGACATGACCCCAGCCCTTACGCCCTCAGCTGATTTCCCCGCGCGTCTGGCGGCGCTCCGCAGCCAGCTCGCCCGCCACGGCGTCGCCGGCTTTTTGCAGCCGCGAGCGGACCGGCATCAAGGCGAGATGGCGCCGGCCTGCGACGAGCGCCTCGCCTGGCTCACCGGCTTCACCGGTTCCGTCGGCATGGCGCTGATCGGCCCAGAGCGCGCGGGCGTGATCGTCGACGGCCGCTACGAGCTTCAGGCCGCGCGAGAACTCGACGCCGAGCTCTATGAGACGGTGAAGCTCAAAGAGCAAAAGGAGTGGGCGCAAGATATCTTGTCGAACGGCGCCGCGGGCGGGGACGGCGCCGCGCCGGCGATCGGCTACGATCCCTGGCTGCTGACACCGGCGGCGGTTTCGCTGTGGGAGGACATTCTCGCGCCCGCCGGCGCGCGTCTCGTCCCGCTCGAGCGCAACCCGGTCGACGAGCTCTGGAGCGACCGCCCGGCGCCGCCATCCGCCCCGGCGCGCGCCTACCCCGAAGCGCTGGCCGGCCGCAGCGCGGCGGAGAAGCGCGCCGCCTTGGCGGAGAGCCTGCGCGACGAGGCGCTGGACGCCGCGGCGCTGACTCTGCCCGACGCGATCGCCTGGCTGTTGAACATTCGCGGCGCCGACATCCCGCACACGCCGGTCGCCCTCGCCTTCGCGCTGCTCGGCGCCGACGCGTCGGTCCGGCTGTTCACCGATCCCGCGAAATTCGACGACGCGCTCCGCGCGCGTCTCGGCGCCGGCGTCACGATCGAGCCCTGGGAGGCGTTCGATGCGGCGCTCGGCGCGATGACGGGCCGGCGCGTCGCGGTGGAGAAAGCGAGCGCGCCGCAAGCGGTCGCGTCCTTGCTCGAGGCCGCCGGCGCGGAGGTGGTGTGGCGGCGCGATCCGACCAGCCTGCCCAAAGCGCGGAAGACGGCGGCGGAGATCGAGGGCGCCCGCGCCGCCCAAAGGCGGGACGGCGCGGCTTTGGCCGAATGTCTGGCGTGGATCGATGCGGCGGCGCCGCAGGGCGGGCTCACCGAGCTCGCGGTCGCGGCGGCGCTGACGGAGACGCGGAGACGGGTGGCGGCGCGTCTCGGCTCTGAGCTTCTGGATGAGAGCTTCGCGCCGATCGTCGGCTTCGGGCCGAACGGCGCCGTGGTGCATTATCGCGTGACGGAGGAGAGCAGCCTGGCCATTCAGGGAGACGGCCTTCTGCTCCTCGATAGCGGCGGGCAGTATCCCGACGGCACCACGGATGTGACGCGCACCGTGGCGATCGGCGCGCCGGATGCGCAGATGCGCCGGGTCGCGACGCTGGTGCTCAAAGGCATGATCGCAGTGACGCGCATGGCCTTTCCCGCGCGCACGACCGGGCGCGAACTCGATCCTTTCGCGCGGGCGCCGCTCTGGTCCGCGGGGCTCGATTACAATCACGGCACCGGCCACGGCGTCGGCGCGTGCCTTAGCGTCCATGAAGGGCCGCAAAGCCTCTCGCGCCGCGGCGATGTCGCGCTGGAGGCGGGGATGATCCTCTCGAACGAGCCCGGCTGCTATCTTGAGGGGCGCTTCGGCGTCAGGATCGAGAACCTGGTTTTGGTCGAGCCCGCGGCGGCGCCGGCGGACGCGCTGGGCGTCGGCGGCGAACAGCCGGTTCATCGCTTCGAGACGCTCACCTTGGCGCCGATCGACCGGCGGCTGATCGAGCCGGCTCTGCTCAGCGCGGCGGAGCGCGCCTGGCTCGACGCCTATCATGCGCGCGTGCTGGAGGAGATCGGCCCTTTGATCGCGCCGGAGGCGGCGGGATGGCTTAGGGCCGCCTGCGCGCCGCTCTGAGCCGCGCCCGAGAATGGCGCGATTTCGATCCCATTCGGGCCGCAGCGCCAAGCGAGCGCTGCGCCCGCCGCGCGCAATGGGATCGCGCAGGCTTGGCGGAGGCGCCTCAGACACGGCGCGACAGGAGGGATGCATGGGCGAGACGATGAACCGGGCCTTGTTGCGGAAAAGCGTGGGCGCGCTGGCGGCGGCCGCGGCCGGCTTCGCGGCCAGCGCGGCGCTCGCGGATGTCGATGTGCGCGAGGATCCGTCGATCTGCGCCAAAGCGGTGGCGCAAAGCTGCGTCGCGCGGCTCGGCGCCGGCGCCGTTTCGGCGCCCGCGAGCGACGAGGCCAGCGCCGCCGCAGGCGGCAGCTGCGAGGAGCAATTGGCGATCTACCGCGCCTGCATCGCCTATGCGGCGGGCGCGGGCGGCGCGGCGGCGGGCGGCGCGCCGACGCCCCAAAGCGGCGGCGGGAGCCTGCCGCTGTCCATCGCCGGGCTCGTGAACGAAAAACAGCGCATCACCGAACCCTTCAGCCATGGCGGCGGCTGCGTGCGCGTCTCCGCCACGGACACGACGGCGCCCGCCGTGATCTCGCTGCGCACCGCCACCGACCAATCCGTGGCTCAGCGCACCTCCACGCAAACGGGCCGCGAGCGCGCCTTCACGCAATTTCTCCCGGCGGGCGAGTACCTTATCGGGGTCGAGGGGCGCTCTCGGGCGACGCCCTATCGCGTTGCTGTCACAGCGATCGGGGATTGTTGAGCGCCGCGGCGGCGCGGGCGCTTGCATCCGCAAGCGATCGCGCGGCTTACTCTCGCGGCGAAGAGGGGCGAGCGGCCACGCTGAGCAAGCGGAGCGAGGACGCGCATGACGCAAGATAAGGGTTCGGGCGAGGCCATCGCGGCGCGATCGCGCCTGGCGAAGAGGGCGGCGATCGCGCTCGGCGGCGCCGCGCGCGGCGCGTCTCAATCGGCGGCGCGCCTCGGGGCGCGGCTCTCGATGCGCATCGCCGCGGCGCTGTGCGCGCTGACGCTCCTCGCCGCCTGCGCCAGCGCGCCGGTGGAGACCGCGCTCGAGGCGCCGCCGCCCGCCGCCGCGCCGCGGCCGGATCCAGTCCCGGTGCGGCCCGATTGGCGTCCCCATTTTGAGGACCTCTCGAACGGCGCGATCCTGATCAACATCTCAAAACGCTGGTTGGTGTATTGGGAGCCGGGCGGCGCCACCTCCCACGCCTTCCCCATCGCCGTGCCGATGACCGATGAGCTGACCCGCACCGGCCGCACGACGATCGTCCGCCGCCGCGCCAACCCCGATTGGACCGCGACGCCCTCGATGATCGAACGCAATCCCGAGACGCCGCGCTACATTCCGCCTGGCCCTCACAACCCGCTCGGCCTGCACGCGCTTTATCTCGGCTGGCGCTATTACGCGATCCACGGCACCAACACGCCTGGCGTGATCGGAGATCGGGTGACCGCGGGCTGCTTCCGTCTTTTCAACGAAGACATCAAATGGCTGTTCGACAATGTGCCGAACGGCGTTCCGGTGCTGGTGGTGCAGGATATCGAGGTCGCGCCCACCACCCGCGACGCGATCGGCGTCAGCGGCAGCCCGAGCGGGCGCTTGCCGCCGAGCGCGCAGCCTTTGTCCAGCGCGCCCTTGCCCTTGGGAGCAGGCCAAATCGAGCCCGCTCAATGGCCTGCGAACAACCCCGCGCCGCCCTCGATAACGCCTTCCGCGCGGCCTTGAAGCGGATCGCGCCGCTAGATCCGCGGCGGCGCGCGCTCATTTCAGTCGAGTGCGCCGGCGATCTGTCCTATGCGGACCTTGAGGATGAAGAAGCGGCGTCAGAAAGGGAAGTGAAACCATGAGGACGCCGACGCAGCTTTACGGGGCGCTTTTGATCACCGCTCTTCTGGGCGCGACAGGCTGCGCGGGCGGCGCGAGCCAGTCGGGCTCCGCTACGGCGCCGCCGGAGCCCCAGTCGAGCGCACCAGCCGCTGAAACCGCGGCGGTGGCGACGAGCGAGAGCGCTTCGGCGCCATCGGCTTCAACGGCCTCGGCTGAGACCGGCGAAGAATGCGGCGGCGCGTCCTATTACGCCGACAAATTCATCGGGCGGCCCACCGCGAGCGGCGAGCCCTACAGCGCCACGCGGATGACGGCGGCGCATCGCACCCTGCCGTTCGGCGCTGTTGTGAGCGTGGCGATGGAGGGAGGCGGCGTGGTCGAGGTCACCATCAACGATCGCGGCCCGTTCATCGAGGGACGCGTCATTGATCTGTCTCGCGCGGCGGCCGACAAGATCGGCCTCATTCAAGCCGGTGTGGCTCCGGTCTGCATCAAGGTGATCGAACGCCCCGCCTAAGCGGCGGTCCCGGCCCCGATGCTCCCCACCGCGGTTCGGGACCCGGAATACTGGTCAGCCGCGTCGAAAAGACGAGCCTTATCCTCAAGGCTTGATCGCCGCGACGAACCGTTTCGCGAACGCTGCACGTCCTTAGCGGGCGCCGGTCGCCGTGGTCCCCAATTCGATCGGCGCCGCGGCCGGCGCATCATCGGTGAGCAAACGCACCCAGCGCTCCGGCGAGGCGGCTGACTGGCGGATCACCCACTCATAGCCGGTGTCGCGCCAGTCCAGCACCTCGTCGCGCATGTTGTCGAGCACCAGCTCACCGCGATCAGTGCGCACGATGAGAACCGCGTGAAACGGCGCGATCTCGCCGACCACGACGCCGATGAGCACGGATTCTCTCGGCCAGCCCGCCTCGATCAGCGCCGCCTGCTTGGCCAGGACGTAATCTTCGCAATCGGCGTAGACGCTCGGAAAGGTCCAATGATCGGCGACGCCATAAAGCGCCGCGTCATCGCCTGGCGCATAGCGCGCGTTGATCCCGCGATTGAACGCTTCGAGCTGATCGACCAGCGCGTCGTCCACCGAAACCACGGCGCCTGGCCGGCGCTGCTGCGGCGCTCGGCAATATTCAGGGTCAGCCTGACAGAACCGCACGAAGCCCGCCGGCGCGCGCACGCCGCCGCTTTCGGCCATCAGCGCGACCGGACGCCCGATCGGGACCTCAAGCGGCCCGATCGCGGCGCCGCTGCGCCGCTCGACGCCGCCCGTCGCGCCCTTAACAATCGCGGGATGGGCCGCCGCGGGGCTGGCGACGATCGAAATCGCCATCAGCCCGAGCAACGCCAGAAAGCTGATCCAGAGCCCGCGCCACATCAACGTCCGCCGCGCCGCCCACTCGCGAAAGTGCTCTTCTGCCATGGGCTTGCGCATTCTGGATCTCCCTCGCCTGTCGCGGGGAGGGCGGCGCAAGCTTCAGGCCAATCGCAGAGTTGTTAACCGCGCGCGGCGCGGAAGCGTCTTCACAGCGAGCCCAAACGCGCTAAGAGGCTGAAGGGGCGGCGCGGCGCCGGACGGGCGCGGCCGCGCGAGCGAAGGCGTGCTTAGCAGGCGTGCTTAACAGAGGTGGGTTTGGAGCGGCGATGGCCAGAGATGACGAGGCGCGGTCCGGGGCGGAGCCGAACAATGCGACGGCGGCGGCGTCCGAGGCGGGACGGCTAGAGACGGCGCCGCGCTATGGCGACAAGCGGGCGCAGACCCGGCTGGTGCACGCTGGCGCCCGGCGCAGCCGCTATGGCGAGACCTCCGAGGCGATTTTTCTGACCCAGGGCTTTCTCTACCCAAGCGCCGAGGCGGCGGAGGCGCGGTTCAAGGGCGACGATCTGGCCGAGGAAGGCTTCATCTACGCGCGCTACGGCAATCCAACGGTCGCGATGTTCGAGGACCGCATCGCCGCTTATGAGGGCGCTGAAGCCGCTTTCGCCACCGCCTCGGGCATGGCCGCCATGAGCGCCTCGATGTTCGCGCTTTTGCAAGCCGGCGACCATGTGATCGCGTCGCGCGCTTTGTTCGGCTCTTGCCTTTACGTGATCGAGACGCTGCTGCCGCGCTTCGGCGTCGCCACCACGCTCGTGGATGGCCGCGATCTCTCCGCTTGGGCGAACGCGGTGCGGCCCGAGACGAAGCTCCTGTTTCTGGAGAGCCCGTCCAACCCCTGCCTGGAGATCATCGACATTCCCGCCGTCGCCGCGCTCGCGCGAGAGGCGGGCGCGAAGCTGGTGGTGGACAACGTCTTCGCCACGCCCGCCTTCCAACGGCCGTTCGATCTCGGCGCAGATCTCGTTATGTATTCAAGCACCAAGCATATCGACGGCCAAGGCCGCTGCCTTGGCGGCGTGCTGATCGGCGATCATGATCTCGTGCGCGGCCCGATCGAGACGTATCTCAAGCACACTGGCGGCGCGATGAGCCCGTTCAACGCCTGGGTGATGCTGAAAGGCCTAGAAACCATGGAGCTGCGGGCGCGGGCGCAGGCGGAGGCCGCGGCGCGGCTCGCCGATGCGGCGGCGGCGCATCCGGCGGTGGCCACGACGCTTTATCCCGGACGCGCCGATCATCCGCAGCATGCGCTCGCCATGGCGCAGATGGCCACGGGTTCGACGGTGTTGAGTTTCGATATGAAAGGCGGCCAACGCGCCGCCTTCGCCATGCTGAACGCGCTGAGCTTGATCGGCCTCTCGAACAATCTCGGCGACGCCAAATCATTGGCGACCCATCCGGCCACCACGACGCATCAGCGCTTAAGCGAAGAGTTGCGGGCGGAGCTCGATATCGGACCGGGCCTCGTGCGCATCTCCGCCGGGCTCGAGGATCCGCAGGATTTGGTCGAGGACCTGGTCCAGGCCCTCGACGCGGCGCTCGTCTAGCGCGCTCACGCCGCGCGACGGCGCATGCATGCGCGGCGTGATGCGCTTAGCCGGTTCAACCGGCGCGCGTGACGCCGTGAATGAAATCGATGATCTGGCGCGCTTCGGCCTCAAGCCCCGCCACCGGCATCAAGCCGTAGACGACGCCATAGCCGATCAGCAGCAGCGCGACGATCCAATTCAGGATGTCGGCTTTGATCAGCACCAAAACCCCAAACAAAAACGCGACGAGCGGCCCAAAGGGCACGCCGGCGACTTCCGTTACTTCCATGTCTTAACCCCCAAGTCTGTCCTGAGCAGGATTAGGCCTGCTTTGTTTTTTTGAGGCGGATCAGGATCGAGCCTGTCCGCTCATTCGCTTTCGCCGCCGAGCACGCCAGCGACCGCGTCGTTGATCGCGCCGCCGTAGCCCAGCCCATCAGCGATGCCGTAAGCGCCGAAGCCGACCATCACGATCGCCACAACCCAATACAGCACGCCAACGCGAAACAACACGATGAGCCCGCCGAGCAGAGTCAAGGCGGGCAGAAAAAACGGATTACTCAGAATGTCTTGCATTGTCACAACTCCCAGTCTGAGGCGTCGGCCGCGAACGCGCCGTCTCGCCGGCGGATCGAATCCGCGCGCGCACCATAGGGAAGCGATCGCGCTGAAAATGAGGGCGCGCGCCCAGGTTTCGCCAAATCCGGCGCATCTGCGGTGTCCCTGCACCAGCGCCGCCGAGTCGCCCGAGCAGCGATGCGATCAGCCGCGACCTCGCCGCGCTTGAGGCGGATCGCGGCGGCGCGTAACGCGGAAGCGATCGTCAGAGAAGGAGAGCGGCGCAATGGGCGAAAGGCCTGCTTCCACGATCAGCCGACGCTTTGCGCCCGCCAAAGCCGAGCGCGGCGCGGGCGCCTCGCAGCCGAGCCGGCGCCGTCGCCATGCGCGCTGAGCCGACCAGCCTTTACGCGCGCCTTTGGGTGAGGCTTCGGCTTTCTTGGCGCCGCTTCCGCGCCTCTTTGACGATCGAGCCGCCCGCCTCTTCCGTCGAACAGCCGCGGCTTTGGCTGCTGGCGCTCGCCGTCGGCGCGCTCTCGGGCTACGCCGCGCTCGGCTTCGTGCTGGCGATCCGTTCCCTGCAATGGTGGATCTATGGCGCGCCGGAGGAGGAGCTCGCCAGCGCGGCGGCGACGGCGCCGGTGTGGCTGCTGATCGCCGCGCCGATCATCACGGGCGCGATCATGGGCGCCTTGCTGCGCGCCTTTCCGAACGAGACGCCGCTCGGCGTCGCGGATGTGATGCAGGCGCGGGCGCTCCGCCAAGGGCGGATGAGCGTGCGATCCGGCCTCATCAGCGTCTTCGCTTCGGTTCTCTCGCTCAGCGGCGGCGGCAGCGCCGGCCGCGAAGGTCCAGCCGTCGTCGCCGGCGGCGCCATCGCCTCGGCGGTGTCGAACCGTCTGAAGGTCACGGCGTTCGAAGCGCGCACCGTGCTCGGCTGCGCCGTCGCGGCGGCTGTGTCGGCCAGCTTCAACGCGCCGATCGCCGGCGCGCTTTTTTCGCTCGAGGTGGTGCTTGGCCATTACGCCATCCGCGCCTTCGCGCCGATCACCATCGCCAGCGTCGCCGGCGCGGTGATCTCCCGCACATATCTCGGCGACGAGCCCGCCTTCCTGATCCCGCAAGCGGCCTTCGGCTCTTACGCACAGTTCCCGGCGTTCTTGCTGCTCGGCCTCTGCTCCGCGGCGACGGCGATCATCATGATCGGTTCGATCTTCCTGGTGAAAGACGCGATGGACGAAGCGCGCAAGCGCCTTGGCGCGCCGCTATGGACGCAGCCCATCGCCGCCGGCGCCATGCTTGGCGTGATCGCGGTGTTCTTCCCGCATATCATCGGCGTCGGCTACCAAACCGCCACCGAGGCGCTGAGCGGCCAATTCGACATCTGGACCTGCGTGATTTTCGCTGTGGTCAAGACCATCGCGGTCGCCATCACGCTGGGCGGGCGCTTCGCGGGCGGCGTCTTTTCACCAGCGCTCCTCCTCGGCGCGCTGGTGGGCTCGGCCTTCGGCTCCGTCGCGCTGATGGTCTTTCCCTCGGTCGAGGGCAGCCAGGCGCTTTACGCGCTCGCCGGCATGGGCGCGGTGGCCGGCGCCGTGCTGGGCGCGCCGATCTCGACGACGCTGATCGTGTTTGAGTTGACCGGCGATTACGACACCGCGGTCGCGGTGATGGTGTCGACCTCGGTCTCGACGGTTTTGACGCAGCAAGTGATCGGGAAGAGCTTCTTTCACATCCAGCTGGCGCGGCGGCGGCTTAATTTGAGCGCTGGGCCGCAGACCTTCCTGCTCCCCTCGCTTAAAGTTCGCGGCTTGATGCGGGCCCGCGGCGCGGAGGACGGCGCTTCGGACACGCGCGCCTGGGAGTTGGTGCGCCAAGGCGCGTTTCTCACCATGGACGACACGCTCGACACGGCCTTTCCCAAATTCGCCAATGGAAAACTGCCGTTCCTGCCCGTGATCGAGGCGCCCGGCGCCGTGCATGGCGCGGAAGAGACCGCCGGGCCGCAACTTGTGGGCGCGCTCTTCTATGTGGACGCGCTGAAAGCGTATAATCGCGCGCTGGTGGAGATGCACGCTGAAGAACACACCTGACCCGTGCAAGGCGCTCGGTCGCGGCGGTATGAACGCCGCATCCCGCTTCGACCTCCGCGCGACTGCCTGCAATTAAACCGTTATTGCTTTCTCGTCATCTGCATAAACGGATTGCGATCGTTGAGAAGCAATTCGAGATCTCCCTTTTCTTGAAGATGAGCCTTCGGCGCTGCAGCCGTCCCGCACTGCTGCGCCCTTCTGCTGCGCCTCAAAGAGACAACCGCCCTCTGTCACAAACATGTCACAAACGGGAGGCGTCGCCCCATTCTCGCCGCAATTGACGGGCCCCCTCTTGGTTAAGAGGAGCCGCACGCTGATGGCGTGTGCTGATGGAGAGCCCGATGCGCAAGATCACCGCAGAGCGCGCTGCAAATCGCGCCACAAAGAGCAGAGTGAGCATTCTTTCAGCAGCTGCGGGCGCGATCGTCGCGCTCGGGCTTGTCGCGGCCGCGCCTGCGACCGCCGATGAGGCGGCGCCCGCGACGCCGACGCTGTGCCAAATGGTCGAAGCCTTCGACGCCGCGCTGCAATTGCGCTTTTATCGCGCCAACTTCGCGCCCGATCGCTTCGACTGCCGCTTTTACGGCGAGGCGGGCTGCCCCTATTCCGTGACAGGTCCGCTGCGGATCAAGGTGACCCATGTCGCGCCCATCGGCTGCGAGGCGGATGGCCGCTGCGCCTTTCTCGCCCGGCAAATCTGCGAAACCGACGGGCCGAGCCAAGCCTGCCGCGGGATCATGTCGGGCATGCAATCGGAATACCGCGTCTCAGGCCGCTTCTCCGAACAGGCGAGCGGCGGATGGCGTTTGACCGATTGGGTGCGCGACGTCTCCGCCCGGCGCCCGGCCGAAGAGGCCAAGATCGCCGCGATGTGCCCGAGTTTGCGCTCGACGATCACGCGGTGAGCGCGCTGGCGCCGGCGCTCTCCCAGCGGCCTCCCTGCTGCCTTAATTCGGCGCGGGATCCGGCGGAATGAGGCGCTCCAACGTCTCGAGCCGATCCGCCTCCGCCGCCGGCTTGTCCCAGCGGATCCGTTTGATCCGCGGAAAGCGCATGGCGACGCCTGATTTGTGGCGCGTCGAGGCTTGCACCGCGTCGAAGGCGACCTCGAACACCAGCGCGGGCGTCACCGCCCGCACCGGACCATAGCGCTGAACCGTGTTGGCGCGGATCCAACGATCGAGCCGCAACAGCTCCTCATCGGTGTAGCCCGAATAGGCCTTGCCCACCGGCGTCAGCTCCGGCCCCTCCGCGCCGTCGCGCCACGCGCCGAAGGTGAAATCCGAGTAGTACGAGCTGCGCTTGCCATGCCCGCGCTGAGCATAGAGCAACACGCAATCAGCCGTCAGCGGATCACGCTTCCATTTCCACCAGAGCCCGAGCGGCCGGCCGCCCTGATAGAGGCTGTCGCGCCGTTTCAACATCAGCCCTTCCTGGCTCGCGGCGCGCGCGCCGGCGCGGATCGCGGCGAGATCAGCCCAGCTCTCGAACGCCACCACAGCGGAGAGATCGACGCGCTTGGGCCGAT
>JBCBCG010000139.1:0-11614 GCA_038530925.1 Pseudomonadota bacterium | reverse complement strand
GTAAAAGCAGAAATGGCTGAAATGGCTCGCCGCCCGCTGCCAGAACGGCATGCTCTCCGGCAAGGGCGGCGGCCATTTCAGCCATTTCTGCTTTTACGGCTTCATGCTGGCGATGCCGCTTATGGGCTGGATCATGGTCTCGACCAGCCCCGAATTCAAATCCCTGCCCACCACCTGGTTCGATCTGTTCACGGTGCCGCATCTGCCGATCAGCGAGCCGGTCGCCGCCGCGTTCGGCGCGGCGACGGAGGCGCGCTTGCCAGAGCTCGCGCATAACGGCCATCAGCTCCTCGCTTGGCTCGCCATCGCGTTGCTCGTCGTGCATGTCGGCGCGGCGCTGAAGCATCATTACGCCGATAAGGATGAAGTCTTCGCGCGGATGGCGCCTTGGGCCTCGCCGAAGGAGCCGGTTTTCGCGCCGCCGGCGCCGCGCGCGAGCGGGGTCGCGACGGCGCTCGCCATCCTTCTGCTGCTCGGCGCGGGCGGCGCGGCCGCGGCGCTGTTTCTGACGCCAGAGCGCGCCGCGGCGCCGGTGATCGAGGCCTCCCTCGCGGCGCCGGCGGCGGACGCCGCGAGGGACGAGCCCGTGGCGGCGGCGGAGACGGCGCTGGCTTCGGAGGCGGCGGCGCCGCTTTGGACCGTCGCGCCGGAGGCGAGCGAGATCTCCTTTTCCGGAACGCAGCTCGGCGCGCCCTTCTCCGGCGCGTTCGCCCGCTGGCGCGCGGAGATCCGGTTTGATCCAGAAGCGCTCGAGGAAAGCGCCGTGCGCGTCGAGATCGAGACGGCGAGCGCCGCGACCGGGGACATTCAGGTGGATGGCGCGCTTCCAGGCGCCGATTTCTTCGACAGCGCGGCGCATCCGCTCGCCGTCTTTGAGGCGAGCGTGTTCGCGAATGCCGACGCGGCGCCTGAGGCGGCGGCCGGCGAGACCGCTTATCGCGCTGAAGGAACGGTGACGATCAAAGGCGTCTCAGCGCCGGTCGCCTTTCCTTTCACTCTGGCGATCGAGGATGATCAGGCGGTGATGCGCGGCGCGCTCTCGCTCGATCGCATCGCCTATGAGCTCGGGCTTCAAGCGGACGCCGCCGCGGCGATCATCAGCCGCGAGATCGAGGTCTCGTTGGAGGTGACCGCGACGCGGGGCGCGCCGTGACGGGCGCCTGGCCGATGCGGTCGCGGCGGGCGGCGTGAGCGATCTCGCCGCCGCCAAAGACGCCGCGCGCAAAGCGGGCTTGGCGGCGCGCAAAGCCGCCGCGGCGGCGGACGCTAAGGCGGCTGCGGCCGGCGCGCCGAGCGCCGCGCGCCGCGCCGCCGCTGTGTTTCTTGACGCATTTCCCCTCGAGCCCGGCCTGATCGTCGCGGGCTATCGGCCGCTCCGCGACGAGCTCGACCCAACGCCGCTGATGACCGCGCTGATCGCCCGCGGCGCGCGGCTCGCCGCGCCCGAGGTGATCGCCCCGGAAGCGCCGCTTGTCTTCCGCGCTTGGACGCCAGAGGCGCCGATGCGGCCCGGCGCCTTCGGCGCGGAGGTTCCCATCGGCGCGGAGGCGTTGACGCCGACGCTGGTGCTCGCGCCGCTCGCCGCCTTCGATCGCGGCGGCGCGCGCTGCGGCTATGGCGGCGGCTATTACGACCGCTCGCTCGCGATGCTGCGCGCCGCGGCGCCCACGCGCGCCATCGGCCTCGCCTTCGCCGCGCAAGAAGCGGCGGCGCTGCCGACCGAGCCGACGGATGAGCCGCTCGACGCCGTGGTCACCGAGCGCGAGTTCATCCGCTGCGCTCACGCGCCATAGGAAACCGCGGAATGATGGTTCGACCGGGACGCCCGATGCGATAAGACGCGCGTATGAAGCTGCTATTTATCGGAGACATCGTCGGCCGCACGGGTCGGATCGCCGCGCGCGAGGCGCTTCCCATGCTGCGAGAGCGGCTCGCCGCCGACTTCACCGTGGTGAACGCGGAGAACGCCGCGGCGGGTTTCGGCCTGACGCGCGCCATCGCCGAAGAGCTGTTCGCCGCCGGCGCCGACGCGATCACGCTCGGCAATCACGCCTTCGATCAGCGCGAGTTGATCGGCGAGATCGACGCCGAGCCGCGCATCATCAAGCCGCTCAATTGGCCGAAGACGCCGGGCCGCGGCGCGGGCCTCTTCGAGGTGCCGGCGGGCCGCGCCGCCGCGGGCAAGAAGGTTTTGGTCACGAACCTCCTTGGGCGCGTGTTCATGAACCCGGTCGACGATCCCTTCGAAGCGGCGGATCGGCTCTTGGCGCAATATCCGCTCGGCCGCGCGGCGGATGCGATCCTGATCGATCTGCACGCCGAGGCGACGTCCGAGATGATGGCCTTCGGTCATTTTTGCGACGGGCGCGCCAGCATCGTGGTCGGCACGCACACCCATGTGCCCACGGCCGATGCGCAGGTTCTGCCGAACGGGACGGCGTTTCAAAGCGATGCCGGCATGACCGGGGATTACGACAGCGTCATCGGCATGGATAAGACGGAGCCGATCCGGCGCTTTCAGACCGGGCTCTCCGCCCGGCCTGAGCCCGCGAAAGGGACGGCGACGGTCTGCGGCTTGTTCGTCGAGACCGATGACGCCACCGGCCTCGCCGCGCGCGCCGCGCCGCTGCGTCTCGGCGGCCGTCTCTCCGAGGCCTGGCCGGACTGAGCAGGCGCGCGCCCCGCCGCCCATCCATAGACAGCGCCTCTCGGCCTTCTTATACCCCTGGTTTCCCTGAGCCGTTACGCATCGAGGACGCCATGGCCGGCCACTCAAAATGGGCGAACATCCAGCATCGCAAAGGCCGCCAGGATGCGGCGCGATCAAAGCTTTTCTCCAAGCTTTCCAAAGAGATCACAGTCGCAGCGAAGATGGGGGATCCGGATCCGGACAAGAACCCGCGGCTGCGCCTCGCGGTGCGCGAGGCCAAGGCGCAGTCGATGCCGAAGGACAATATCGAGCGGGCGATCAAAAAGTCTCAGGCGGGCGACGCCGAGAATTACGAAGAGATCCGCTATGAAGGCTATGGGCCTGGAGGCGTCGCCATCATCGTCGAGGCGTTGACCGACAACCGAAACCGCACCGCCTCGAATGTGCGCAGCATCTTCTCAAAGGCGGGCGGCAATCTCGGCGAAACGGGCTCGGTCGGCTTCATGTTCGACCGCGTCGGCGCGATCAGCTACCCGGCCGCGGTCGGCGAGGCCGAAGCGGTGTTCGAAGCGGCGATCGAGGCGGGCGCCGAGGATGTGGAGAGCGGCGAGGACGGCCACATGATCTTTTGCGGCGCCTCCGATCTGGCGGAGGTGTCCGCGGCGCTCGAGGCCTCGCTGGGGGATGCGGCCTCGGCGAAACTGATCTGGAAGCCGCAGAACACAAATCCGGTGGATGAGGAGCAGGGCGGAAAGCTGCTGAAGCTCCTCGAAACGCTCGAGGATGACGACGATGTGCAGACTGTGACGGCGAATTTCGAGATGTCGGACGAAGTGATGGCCAAGCTCGCGGGCTGAGGCGCAGGGCTCTTCGCGCGCTGCGCGGCTCATCGCCCGGTTGGCGCGCAGCGTCTGACGATACGGAGGCGTTCGGCGTAAAAGTGATCCGCTGCGATTTGCTCGTTTTGGCGACGGCTGGCGCGTTCGATGTGATCGTGCATGGCTGCAATTGTTTCTGCAAAATCGGCGCGGGTTCGCCTGGTCGATCAAGGAGCGCTATCCCGCCGCCTACGCGGCGGATCTCGCTACAGCGAAGGGCGATTGCGGCAAGCTTGGAACCATCTCTTCGGCGGAGATCAAGCTGGCGGCGGCGCGCTTTGTCGTTGTGAACGCCTACACGCAGCATTATTGGCGGGGCGAAAGCGTCCTTGCCGGGTACGAGGCGATCCGCGCCGCCTTTGAAACCATCGGCGCACGGTTCTCGGGGCGGAGGATCGGTTACCCGAAGATCGGCGCCGGTCTCGCCAAGCGCGACTGGGCCGTCATCGCCTCGATTCTCGATGAGGCTTTATCCGGCCAGGATCACACACTCGTTGAGTTCGCGCCATCTCCGGCGGGGTCATGATCTTATTTTTAAAGAATTTTTCGAGTTGCGACATGCGCCGAGTTCTTTGAGATCTCGTGCGCGTCGAGGCTCGACGCAGCGATGAGTTGCGCCAGCGACGAAGAGCGACGCGGTCTGTCATCGGCCTGTTCATGAATGGCGTTTTCTGGCCACATTCACGTTATGCGCGAGCGATCCTGTGGAGAAATTCGCCGAACTTGTGTGCGAATCTTGTAAATATCTGCACACCGCGAGGGAATGGCCGGAGCTGCGGTTGCGGGGTGCTTTTCAAGGCGACACCGCGCTCCGGCCTCATTCTTCCATGATACGGTTGAAGTCGGGCTGCCGAGACCGTCGGCGTTTCAGCGCTCCACTTGCCGCTCGCCCGCTGCGTGCTTGCTCGCTTTGGCTGCGCCGCGCTTGCGCATGAGATGCAAAAAAACGCCGCAATGAGCTGCGGCGCTTGAGGTTGACTTGCGAGATGTCGTCCAGCGGCGCCGCCGAGCCGGCGGCGCAATCACATAGCGCAGATCAAGCGCTCGCCGCGGCCGTCTCCGAGGCTGCGTGATTGTCCGGATCACGCAGCACATAGCCGCGTCCCCACACCGTCTCGATGTAATTCTCACCTTCGGTCGCGGCCGAAAGCTTTTTGCGCAGCTTGCAGATGAATACGTCGATGATCTTCAGTTCAGGCTCGTCCAGCCCACCATAAAGATGGTTGAGGAACATCTCTTTCGTCAGCGTCGTGCCTTTGCGCAGCGAGAGCAGCTCCAGCATTTGGTATTCTTTGCCGGTCAGATGCACGCGGCGACCATCAACTTCGACAGTCTTCGCGTCGAGGTTAACCTTGATCTTGCCAGTGCTGATGACCGATTGGCTATGACCTTTCGAGCGCCGAATAATCGCATGGATCCGTGCGATGAACTCGTCTTTGTTGAAAGGTTTGGTCATGTAATCGTCAGCGCCGAAGCCGAAGCCGCGTACTTTGTTCTCAGTCTGGCCAAGTCCCGAGAGAATGAGAATTGGCGTTGCGATTTTCGCCACGCGAAGCTGCTTCAGAACATCGAAGCCGCTCATGTCAGGTAAAGTGATATCGAGAACAATCAAATCGTAATCGTAAAGCTTGCCGAGATCCACGCCCTCCTCGCCAAGATCTGTCGTGTAGACGTTGAAGCCCTCTTGGCTCAGTAGCAGCTCAATGCTGCTGGCCATAGAGCTGTCGTCTTCAATAATCAGGATGCGCATTGAAGGGTTCCTCGCAAGCGGCTTGTTGTTCGGCTGTTTAAGACGTTAAACGCAAAACGTTAACAAACCTCTCCTGTTAGCAAATCGCCCACCCTTCTCAGAAAGGTTAAGACATGTCAGAGGCGTTCGCAAGATCTGGTGTTAACCTTTTCGCCCAAACCTAGGCGTCGAGCCGTTAACAAGCTCTTGCCCCTCGAACGCGGAACGCCGCCCTTCCCTTGAGGGGAGGGCGGCGGCGCCGAACCGGCGATGCGATGATCGATCCGCGGAGAAGGCGCGGCGCCGCGGGGCGCCGAGCCTTGCTTTTTCTAAAGCTTCGCCCGGTATTTCTGGATCCGCGTCGTGCGCAGGCCTTGAATGCCGAAACGATCGATCGACTTGGCCCAGCTCTCGAACTCCTCAAGGCTGATCCCATATGTCTCGCAGGCTTCCTCGAGGCTGATCAGCCCGCCACGCACGGCGGCGACCACCTCGGCCTTTCGCCGGATGACCCAGCGGCGCGTCTTGTTCGATGGAAGATCGGCTTTCGTAAGCTTCTGTCCGTCCGGACCGATCACGAATTCTACAGTTTGGTTCCCCTCAGTCATGAAAGCGCAAACCCCTTCCTCTTCCAGCCACGCCAGATTAGGCCGAGCGAATTAAGAAAACTTTTCTTCAAGAGGAATTTACCGTGAATATTCCGTAAGTTGGGTCTAGGGAGTTATGAATGGCGAAACCTTCGTGTCTCGCGCAAGGCCGGTTTGCGGCGCCGCTTCGGCGCAAATCCGGCGATCATGAGGCGCGGTTGCATTTAGGGCCTAAGCCTCTAGCATCGCGCGAGATTCCCGTGTTTTCGCCTGATGATGAGGCTTAAGTCGGGGCGAGGAGGCCCGCGAAGATGGCGGAAGCGGTTTTGAAGAGCGCGCGCAATTCGCTCGGATTCGGCAAGGCGCCGGGCGAGACGCGCGTGGTCGCGGCGATGTCGGGCGGCGTCGACAGTTCCGTCGTCGCGGCGCAGCTGGCGGCGGACGGCTATGACGTCGTGGGCCTGACCATGCAGCTCTACGATCACGGCGCCGCGCTCGCGAAGAAGGGCGCCTGCTGCGCGGGGCGCGACATCCACGATGCGCGCCGCGTGGCCGAGACGCTGGGCTTTCCGCATTACGTGCTCGATTTCGAGAGCCGCTTTCGCGAGGAGGTGGTGGATGATTTCGTCGACAGCTATCTCGGCGGCGCGACGCCGATCCCCTGCATCCGCTGCAATGAGCGGGTGAAGTTCAAAGATCTCTTGGCGATGGCGCGGGAGCTCGGCGCCGATTGCCTGGCGACGGGTCATTATGTGCGACGCATCGAGGGGCCGGCGGGGCCGGAGCTGCATGCGGCGGCGGATCCGGCGCGCGATCAGTCCTATTTCCTGTTCACGACGACGCGCGAGCAGCTCGACTATCTCCGCTTTCCGCTCGGCGGGGTGGAGACGAAGGCGAAGACCCGGGAGATGGCGGCGGCTCTGGGGCTCAGCGTGGCCGATAAGCCGGACAGTCAGGACATCTGCTTCGTGCCGAGCGGGCGTTACGCCGATGTGATCGAACGGCTGCGGCCGGGCGCGGCGGAGCCAGGCGAGATCGTGCATCTCGATGGGCGGGCGCTGGGCGCGCATGAGGGTGTCATCCACTACACCATTGGCCAGCGGCGCGGGCTTGGCCTTGTCGATCCCGCGGCGCCGGGCGAGCCGCTTTATGTCGTCAAGCTCGATGCGGAGGCGCGACGCGTCATCGTGGGACCGCGCGAGGCGCTTGGGGTGCGAAGCGCGCCGCTCGGCGAGGTGAACTGGATCGGCGACGGCGATTTCGAAGCCGACGCGCCGGCGGAGGGGTGGGACGTCGCGGTGAAGGTGCGCTCGACGCGCCCGCCGCGCCCGGCGCGGGTGATCCCGCTCGGCGAAGGGCGCGCCGAGCTGAGGCTCGCGGCGGCGGAGGAGGGCGTCGCGCCAGGCCAAGCCTGCGTCTTCTACGCGCCGGAAGGAACGCGCGTGCTCGGCGGCGGCTGGCTGCGCCGCGCCTGATCCTGACGGTACCTTCGGAAAACAATGAGTGAAGATCTGGCCACTCTGTTTCCGTATGGGGGCTGAGCGCTATCTGGCCTTTCGAAGCGTCGATCGTCGCGCTTCGAGAGGGAGGGTTTAGTCATGGCGTCAATTTCGCTGACACGCATCGCGGCGGTCGCGCTCGCCGCAGGGGCCGCGGCCGCCGCCGCGCCAGTCGCCGCCGATCCGCTGGAGGACGCCGTTCAGGCGCGCCGCGGCTATTTCCGCATGCTGGCGCTCAACACCGGGCCGCTGGCGGCGATGGCCAAGGCCGAGACGCCTTACGACGCCGAAGCGGCCGCGATCCATGCGACGAACCTCGCCTTGCTCGGCCAGATGAACCTCGCGCACCTCATTCCCGAGGGAACGGACAATGCGGCGATGCCGGGAAAGACGCGGGCGTTGCCGAGCACCTGGAGCAATCTCGAGGACGCGACCGCGAAATACGAGGCTTTCACCAAAGCGTCCGCGGCTTTGGCCGAGGCCGCGCCGAACGGGCTGGACGCGCTGCGTTCGGCGATGGGCGCGCTCGGTCAAAGTTGCAAGAGCTGCCACGACGATTACCGCGCCAAGGACTTTTGAGCGCGGTTCTTTTCGGTGGCGAGACGACGAGACGTGACCGGCGGGCAAAGGCGCGGCGATGAGCATCAATCATAGCGAAGACGCTGCGCCGGAGCGCGAGCCGGTTCTCGAGCGGATCTGGGATGCGCCGACGCGGCTCTTGAAATGGTCGATCGCCGGCTTCGTGGCGGCGACATGGGCTTATGGCTTCTCGATGAGTTTCGAGACCATCGGCGCGCATATGACGCTCGGCTACATCGTCGCTGGGCTGGTGGGCTGCCGCTTGCTCTGGGGGCTGGTTGGTCCAAAACCGTCGCGCCTGATCACCTTGGCGCGCGATGGGCTGGGCGCGCCGCGCTACGCGCGCTCTGTGCTGAAGCCCGAGCCGTCTTATTGGCCGGGACATAATCCGATGGGCAGCCTTTGGCTGATCGCGATGCTGACGGCGCTCTCAGTGCAAATCGGAACCGGGCTGATCAGCTATTCGGACAGCTTTTTTGATGGTGGTCCGCTTGCGGCGTGGGCGGGATCGGATTGGAACAGCTGGGCCAACAACATCCATGACATCAATTCGAAGGTGATTATCGGCCTCATCGGCCTGCATATCCTGGTGGTGTTCTTCTACGCCGCCTGGAAGATGGAGGACCTCATCGGTCCGATGATCTCGGGCTGGAAGCTGGTGCGCCGCGCTGAAGACGAGCAAAGCTGAACGCGAGCATGGCCGCTCGCAGGCGTTTTCGGTAGATGAGTTTGTCGAGGCCGTCGGCGTAGTAGTCGCGGATCTGGGCCTCTTCCGTGTAGCCGCAGCGACGATAGAGCCGCCGGGCGGGCTCGAACATCGCAGCGCTCGCCGTTTCGATCAGAGCGATGCGCGCGCCGGTTTCGCGGCCATGCGTCTCGAACCGATCGATCAGCGCTTTGGCGGCGCCTTGGCGTCGCCGCGACGGCGAGACGCCGATGAAAAAAAGATTGGCGACGTCGTCAGCCATCGCCTCGGGCCCAAAATAGGCGGCGCCGCCAATGGCGCCGTCTGCGGTCGCGCCGACGATGATGAGGCGCCGCCGCTCGGCCGGATCCGGCGCCGCCCAAAGGAGCGTCTGCAGCTCCTTCCCGAAAGCGGCCCGCTCATCCTCCGAGAACATGTTGGTGTCGCGCATCAGCGCCTCGAGCGCGGCGAGGTCGTCCACTGTCGCGTCTCGGATCATCGCAACGCTCCCGATCTGGCTTTATTGCGATGACATTAGTCTGGGGCGCCGCGTCGCGGCCAGGCTGGCTGAGGCGGGTCCTGGACGACGCGCTTGACCCTTGCGGCTCGGCGGCGCATCTCACGAGGCCGAGCGACGCGGCGACGGAGGCGGAGGGGATGGCGAAAGTCCAACAAGACGATGCGCCGGATCGCGGCGCCCAAGATCGCACCGTCTGGGACCGGCTCGGTTTCAACATCGATCCGGCCGGGCTGGACGAGACGGCGGCCGCGGCGGCGCTCGAGCGTCTCGCCGCCGAGATCGCCCGCCACGACAAGGCGTATCACGCTGAAGACGCGCCGGAGATCGACGACGCGTCCTACGACGCGCTCCGCCGGTTGAACGCGGCGATCGAGGCGCGCTATCCGCGGCTGGTCCGCGCCGACAGCCCCTCGGCCCGCGTGGGCGCGGCGCCGTCGGAGGCCTTCGCCAAAGTGCGCCACCGCGCGCCCATGCTCTCGCTCGGCAATGTGTTCGACGAAGAGGAGCTCGCCGATTTCATCGCGGGCGTGCGGCGGTTTCTGTCGCTGGAGGCGGAGGCGCCGCTCGCTTTCACCGCGGAACCGAAGATCGATGGGCTCTCCCTGGCGCTGCGCTATGAGAAGCGGCGCCTGGTGCTGGCGGCGACGCGCGGAGACGGCGCCGAGGGCGAGGATGTCACCGCCAATGCGCGAGTGATCGAGGCGATCCCGCAAACCCTGCCGTCCGGCGCGCCGGATCTGATCGAGATCCGCGGCGAGGCCTTTATGACCCGCGAGGCGTTCGCCGCGCTGAACGCGCGCCAAGAGGCCGAGGGCGCCAAGAGCTTCGCCAATCCGAGAAACGCGGCGGCGGGCTCGCTGCGCCAGCTCGATGCGGCGATCACCGCGCGCCGGCCGCTTTCCTTTTTCGCTTACGCTTGGGGCGAGGCGCCGGCGTTGCCGGCTGAGACGCAAATGGGTGTGCTTGAGGCGTTCAAAGATTGGGGCTTGCCGGTCAATCCGCTGACGAAACGCTGTGAGACCGTGGAGGAGCTGCTCGCGCATTACGCTCAGATCGGTGCGGCGCGGCCGGAGCTGCCTTATGAGATCGACGGCGTCGTTTACAAGGTCGACGCGCTCGCTCTGCAGGCGCGTCTCGGGCTCAGGACGCGGACGCCGCGCTGGGCGACGGCGCATAAGTTCCCGGCGGAGCAGGCGCGGACGATCTTGGAGGCGATCGACATTCAAGTGGGCCGCACCGGCAGCCTGACGCCGGTGGCGCGGTTGAAGCCCGTGAGCGTCGGCGGCGTCGTCGTGTCCAACGCGACGCTGCATAACGAAGATTACGTGCGCGGCTACGGCGCCGACGGCGCGCCGATCCGCATGGGCGCGAACGGCGAAGCCAAAGATTTGCGCCCGGGCGATACGGTGATCTTGCAGCGCGCGGGCGATGTGATCCCGCAAATCGTCGATGTGGATCTGGCGCTCCGACCCGCCGCGGCGCAGCCCTTCACGCCGCCGGAGGTTTGCCCCGAATGCGGCAGCCACGCGATGCGTGAGGAGGGCGAGGCGGTGCGCCGCTGCACGGGCGGCCTCATCTGTCCGGCGCAAGTGGTGGAGCGACTGAAGCATTTCGTCTCTCGCGGCGCCTTCGACATCGAAGGGCTGGGCGCGAAGCAGGTGGAGGGCTTCCTCGCCGATGGCTGGATCGCCGAGCCGGCGGACATCTTTACGCTCGAGGCGCGCTACGGCCCGGGCCAGCTTCAGCAATTGCAGCACCGCGAAGGCTTCGGCGAGCGCTCGGCGGCGAACCTGTTCAGCGCAATTGAGGAGCGAAGGCGCATCCCTTTGGAGCGTCTGATCTATGGGCTCGGCGTGCGCCATGTCGGCGAAAGCTCGGCGCGACTTTTGGCGCGGCGTTATCAGAGCTGGCCGGCCTTTGAAGCGGCGATGGCGCAGGCCGCGGCGGAGCTGGCGGCGGCCGATCCGGAGCTGCTGGCGAAACCGGCGAAGATCCCGGGCGAGGCTTGGGGCGCCCTGCTGGCGATCGATGGGGTCGGCGCGGTGATGGCGCGGGCGGTGGTCGAGTTCTTCGCCGAGCCGCGCAACCGCGCCTCGGTCGATCGCCTGATCGCGATGCTCGAGATCGAAGACGCGGAGCCGCCCGCGGCGGCCGATGCGCCGCTGTCGGGCAAGACGGTGGTCTTCACCGGCAAGCTCGAGCTGATGAGCCGCGCCGAGGCCAAGGCGCGCGCCGAAGCGCTCGGCGCGAAGGTGTCGGGCTCGGTCTCGGCGCAGACGGATCTTTTGGTGGCCGGACCAGGCGCGGGCTCGAAGCTGAAAAAGGCGGCGGAGCTCGGGCTCGCCGTGGTGGACGAGGCGGGCTGGGCCGAGATCGCCGCGGGGCGCGAGAGTGTGGATGAGGCCGTCGCCGCGGCCCAGGCGCGCGCATGACCGGGCGCCGCGCCGCCGCCGCGCGGGCGGAGGAACGCTGCGCCGGGCCATCGAG
>JBCBCG010000138.1:0-11700 GCA_038530925.1 Pseudomonadota bacterium | reverse complement strand
TTGCGGTTGGAAATAAGGCGCGATCTCGCCGCGCTCCAACCCGAGCTGTAATTCGTCGCTGAGCGCTTTCTTACGCTCCACCGCCTCACGCAGCGAGGTAGAGAACAGAACAGCCCTCCCGCGTCCTAGCTCTTTAGCGCGGTAAAGCGCGATATCGGCGTCCGCCAGAATGCGATGTTGATCGAACGCGTCGATCGCGCGGCGCGCAACGCCGATGCTGGCGCCGACGGAGCAGATCTCGCCCTCATACTCGAACTGGGTGTTGAGCCGCGCCACCAGCCGCTCCGCATAAGCGATCAGCGCCGAATCATCGAGGTCGGTGAAGCCCAGGATGACGAACTCGTCGCCGCCCACGCGCGCTTCGACTTGTTCGAATTCCGCGCCGTCGCGCAGTGTCTTGGCGACATGAGCCAGAACGAAATCGCCCGCCGCATGGCCGCGCGTGTCGTTGATTTCTTTGAAACGGTCGAGATCGATATGGAACGCCCAGAGCCGCGCCTGCGCGGCGCCCGCCGTCTTAAGGCGCTGCGCGAGCATGCGCTCAAGGCCGCGCCGATTGGCGAGTTCGGTCAGCGGATCGTGCAGCGCCACATGCTCCGCCTGAGCGCGCAACCGCTCAAGTTCGGCGTTCGCTTCGGTCAGATCGCTGAGCGCCGCGTTCGCCATCTCCAGATGCGCCTCGCGTTCTCTCGCCGTGCGCCAAGCGCTGAGCGTCATCGCCACGAGAAAGGCGCAGAACGCGCATGAATAAAGCACCAGAGGCCAATTGCCGAAGAAATCACGCACGCAGAAGGTGATGATCACGGATATGAGGATTGTGGCGAAGTATCCGATCGCTGCGGCGGGAACACGGTGCAGCATAAAGGCGCCGCCCGCGGACATGCCGGCCGACACCATCAACACGCTGACATCCACAGTCGCATCGCCGACGCCGAAGAAGAGAGGCGGCAGCGCCGCCCACGGCGCGGCGAACAGGATCGAAAACATCGTCATCCGCCGCGACGCGCGGCGCGAGACGCGGGTCACCGTGGTTCTGCGCGCGGCCAGCGAGCGCATGCCGATCCAGGTGAAGAGCGCGATCGTGGCGGCGAGCCAGGCGCTCAGCGTCCAGCTGTTGGTGTAGCCATAAGCGCCGGCGAAGAACACGAGCGCATTCAACAGGCTCGCCGCCGCGCCGGCCGGCGAGCTCTGCAGAATGCTGGAGACTTCCTCCGGCCGCACATCGCGCAGAGTAAGCTTGGCTGCGTTCCAGATCCGTTTGACCACTGTCAGGCCGCCGTCTCAGCTTCGTTTCGCGTCCGCCGCTGGCCGCCGAAGAAGGCGCGCGCCAGGGTCAAGCTTAGGCGCGGACCAAAAATTTCCGGTTACTTCGCGGGACGATGGCGGCGCTTGGCGCGGCGCGTCTCTCGGCGCGTCCGGTCAAGGGCCTGATTTCGACGGTTCCTTAAGGTGCGTCAGGCATGATCGGCGGTCTAGAGCGGGCGCGCCCGCGCCTGCGGCGCTGTGAGAAGGGAGGCGCGAGCGATGTCCAGCAGCTCCGCCGCCGCAGCGCCCTCGGCTCGGATCGCGCCGCTCGACAGTCTTCGGTTCGTCTGCGCGCTGATCGTCATGTTCGCCATGACGGGCCCGCCTCCCATCGGGCCGAGCCTTCAGGGCCTGCTTGGCGACGGCGATGCGGAGCTGGCGCCGCTCTTCGGCGCGGTGTGGTCGGCGCCGGCGGCCGCGGTTGTTTTCTTTATCATCTCTGGCGTTTGCGTTCATTATTCGGCGCATCATGCGGCGGGACGCAAAGCGGCGCTGTATTCACCATCGTTCTTCTTAAAGCATTATTGCCGCGTGCTGCTTCCAGCTGCCATTCTGTGGGCGTTGGCGACGCCGTTCGGCGTCGATCTCGCCGCCTTCAATCAAACCGCGCTGTGGAGCGTGGTGGCTGTGCTGATTTACTACAGCCTTTATCCTGCGCTTCTTTTGATGCGCTGGCGGCTGCCCTCCTGGCGGCCCTTGATCGGCGTCTCGCTCCTGCTCGCGCTTTTGATCGCGACGACAGCGCCGAGCGCGCCTGACTACGCGAGCTTCGGGCCGGCCATCGCGTGGCTGCTTGGCCTGCCGTGTTGGCTGCTCGGCTGCCATCTGGCCGAAGCGATGAGCTTGCGCCCGGAGCGCGCCGCGATCGCGCGGCCGACCTTGTGGCGGCTGAGAGCGGCGGTGCTCGCCGCGATGCTCGCGGCGGCGGCGCTTAAGGCTCAGTTCGGCGTTGGTGATCCCTGGACGCTCAACGCTTTCGGTGTGATCGCTGCCATCTGGATCTACGCCGAGGCGATGGGCGCGGCGGCGCGGCCGGCGCCGGAATGGCTGGAGAAGGCGGGAACGTGGAGTTACTCGCTGTTTCTCACCGGCGCCGTCACAGCCGCGCTGATCGATGCGCATCTTGGTTTCAACACCGAGACATGGCCGAGCTGGGCGCTGCGTTTCGGCCTGATCCTCTGCGCGGCCTACAGCTTTCATCTGCTGATCGAGGCGCCGTCGCACCGGCTCGCGCGCTATCTCGGCTCCGGCGTCACGCGGCGCGGCGCGCGGCGGCCCGCCTGACAAACCGCGCCGCGCTTGTTCAGCGCGGCTCGGCGGCGTCCTCAAGACGCAGCTTGGCCTTGCGCCGCCCGCCCCAATCATCGATCTCGACCCGGCCGGCGAGATGCGCCGGCTTGCCTTGGCGGCTCTCCAAGAACGGGCCGAGTTCGGTCTCGTAGGCGCGGAAGGCGATGGCGTCGAGCTTGCCGCCGGCGCCGTCGGTGGCGGTGAAGCGCAGATGGCTTTCGCCGGCGCGTTTGGCCCAGGAGATCTTTGCGCTTGGAATGGCGAAGCGCGGCGCGGGGTTGGCCTGACCGAACGGGCCGGCGGCCTCGAGCATCTCCACCAGCTCGATGGTGGCGCCCGAAGGCGCGAGCGCGCCGTCGATGTTGAGATCGCGCGGGCCGGGCGCGCCGGCGCCTTGCGCCTCGAGCAGTCCTTCGAGCCGCGCCAGCGCCGCCGGCAGCGCGTGTTCCTCCACCGTGACGCCGGCGGCCATTTTGTGTCCGCCGCCTTTGAGAAACAGCTCTTCGCGCGCGCAGGTGGCGATGGCGCGGCCGAGATCGACGCCTTCGACCGAGCGGCCCGAGCCTTTGCCGACGCCCGCCTCATCAAAGCCGATCACCAAAGCCGGGCGGTTGTAGCGCTCTTTCAGGCGGCTCGCGACGATGCCCACCACGCCTGGATGCCAGCCCGGCGCCGCCGCCCAGGCGAGCGGCGCCTCGGGTCCGCCGATCCGCGCTTCGATCTGCCCGATCGCCGCCTCCAGCACCGAGGCTTCGATGGCGCGGCGCTGTTCATTATGGATCTCAAGCACTTCGGAGATCTCGCGCGCCTCGGCCGGATCTTCGGTCGAAAGAAGGCGCGCCCCGAGATCCGCCTCGCCGACGCGCCCGCCCGCATTCACCCGCGGGCCGAGCACATAGCCGAGATGGAACGCTGCCGGCGCGGAGGTGAGCCGGCCCACATCCGATAGCGCCGCGAGCCCCGGATTGCCGCGTTTGGCCATGATCTTCAGGCCTTGGCGCACCAGCGCGCGGTTGACGCCGATCAGCGGCGCGACATCGGCGACCGTCGCCAGCGCGACCATGTCGAGCAGCGCCATGAGATCCGGCGCCGGGTTCGGCAGCGCGCCGGTCTCGCGCAGGCGCTTCTGCGTTGCGACCAGCAGCAAGAACACGACCGCGGCGGCGCAAAGATGGCCGCAGCCGCTGTCATCATCCTGGCGGTTCGGGTTCACCACCGCGGCGCAGTCGGGCAGCGTTTCGCCGGCGAGGTGATGATCGGCCACGATCACTTCGGCGCCTTTGGCGCGGGCTGCGGCGATCGGCTCGAAGGAGAGCGTGCCGCAGTCGACGGTGATCAGCAGATCATGCGCCTGCGCCAGCGCCTCCATCGCTGGAACGTTCGGCCCATAGCCTTCATCGATCCGATCCGGAATGTGCAGCGTCGGCGCCGGGCGGCCGACAAGGCGCAACCAGCGATGGAGCAGGGCCGAGGAGGCGGCGCCGTCCACATCATAGTCGCCAAACACGGCGATGCGTTCGCCGCCCGTGACCGCCGCTGCGAGCCGCTCGGCGGCGGCGTCCATATCTTTCAGGCTGCTCGGGTTCGGCAGCAGCTCGCGCAGCGTCGGCTCGAGATAGGCCGCCGCCTCCTCAAGCGGCACGTCGCGGGCGGCGAGCACGCGGCCCACCAGCTCCGGCAGCCCATGCCGCTGCGCGATGGCGAGGCCGAGCCGCTCGGCGGCCGGATCACGCTGGGTCCAGCGCCGCCCCATCACGGAGCGGTCGACGTTCAAGAACGGGCGGGGGGCGTCGATATGGTCCAACATGACCGCCATATCTACGCGAGAAGGCGCGACCTGTCACCATATCTTGTGGCGCGAAATAGCGGGCGCGGCTGGTTGCGTCCGCCCTGCGCCTCAGCGGCGCTTGCGCGGGCTGAGGAGGAGCCAGGTGAAAAACAGCGCGAACAGCATCACCGGCCCGAAGGGCGCCAGCAACTCTGCGGGGCTGAGCCATCCCTCCGCAACGCCCTCGGCGGTGCGCACCAGGCCGGCGAGACCGCCATAATGCTCCGAAAGCGCGCCGATCACGAAGAGCCAGAGAAGGCCCGCCATGATGAAGCGGCCCGCGGAGACGCTCCGCCCTTCTTTCTTGCGCGGATCCGCTGGTTCAGCGCGAGAAGACGCCGCGCCCCAGGGCGTCGGCGCTGGCGCGGGAGCGCTTTGCGGTCTCGCGGGCGGCTCGGGCGAAGCGGACGCGGCTTGGGGCTCGCTCGGCGGCGGCGGGCGATCGCCCCTGCGCCGCACCGCCGGGCGGCGATCGCCCGTCTCATCGCCAAAACCGACCCTGCGCGCCATCGCGTCCTCGCGTTTCCGCTCCGCCTCGGCGTGCGCCGACCTTAGACTTCAGATCTTAAACCTTGCGGCTGTAATGGATCCTGCGCACCGAGCCTGTGGCCGAGCGCATCAGGATCGTCTCCGTCTCCAGCCGCTCGCCGATCCGACGCGCGCCCCGCACGATCGACCCGTCTGTCACGCCCGTCGCCGCGAAGATGACATCGGCGCGCACCATGTCCTCAAGCTCGTATTTCTGATCGAGATCGGTGATGCCCGCCTTCGCCGCGCGTTCGCGCTCCTCATCCTTGCGGAACATCAAGCGGCCTTGGATGTAACCGCCCATCGAGCGAAGCGCCGCCGCCGCCAGAACGCCCTCGGGCGCGCCGCCGGAGCCGAGATAAAGGTCGATGCCGGTCAAGTCGCTCTCCGCGCAATGGATCACGCCGGCGACATCGCCGTCGGTGATCAGCCGGATCTTCGCGCCGGCGTCGCGCACCTCTTGGATCAGCGCTTCATGGCGCGGGCGCTCGAGGATGCAGACGGTGATGTCTTCAGGACGCCGGCCTTTGGCGTCGGCGAGCCGGCGCACATTATCCGCCGGCGCGTTGTCGAGATCGACGCAGCCCCGCGGCACGCCGGGCCCGACAGCGATCTTGTTCATATAGACGTCCGGCGCGTGCAGCATCGAGCCGCGTGGACCCATGGCGATCACCGCGAGCGCATTGGGTTGGCCCTTGGCGGTCAGCGTCGTGCCCTCGAGCGGATCGAGCGCGATATCCACCTCCGGCCCAGCGCCGGCGCCGACCTCCTCGCCGATATACAGCATCGGCGCTTCGTCCCGCTCGCCTTCGCCGATCACGACGACGCCTTTGATATCCAGCATATTCAGCTGCGTGCGCATCGCGTCGACAGCCACCTGGTCGGCGTTTTTCTGATCGCCTTTGCCAATTTGCTGGTACGCGGCGATCGCCGCCGCCTCGGAGACGCGCGCGAGGCCCAGCGACAACAAGCGGTCGGCGAATTCTACTTTGCTATCGACGATATCGGACCGTTCCAAAACTCCACCCTCCTTCCGGGCGCGTGGCGAGAATTGCGCGCGCCGCGATCGACCTCCGCTTATCGCGCGGCTAGAGCGGCGACAATGCGGCATCGTTCCGGCGCGCGAACGCCCGCGGCCTTTATGAGCGGCCGTTAAGAAACATCTTGCCAAGGGATTACAATTTACCGCGTTTCTTTGCGGTTTCCTCATAGGTCGGGGAGCATTGTCGCGCCGTGGTCGCGGCGGCGCTTCCCCTCGCAACCAGACGCTGAGCGGAGGGATGCGCTCTCCCATCCCTCCGCCCCGCGACCGCGTGGTCTGACTTAAGCGGCGGGCTGTGCGGCCCGCCGCTTTTTTTTGTGGGGATCGCGTGCGGCCTCTGCAACCGTCAGGCGAAAGATCGCTGGTTAATCGTCGGCTTTGGCGCGCGTCTCATCGGCGTCGGCCGGCGGCATGCCGAGGCGCATGCGCAGATAATCCTCTAGCTCGCCAATCAGATCGTCGACCTTATTCTCAAAGACATGGTTCGCATCCGGCACGATCTTCTTCGTGATCGTGATCCCGCGTTGCGTCTTCAGCTTAGTGACGAACTTGTCCACCTCGCTCGACGGCACGATCCGGTCGGCCGCTCCGCTGATCACCAGACCAGAAGACGGGCAGGGCGCGAGAAAGGAGAAATCATAGGTGTTCGCCGGCGGCGCGACGGAGATGAAGCCGGAAAGCTCAGGCCGGCGCATCAACAGCTGCATGCCGATCCAGGCGCCGAAGGCGAAGCCGGCCACCCAGCACTCCCGCGGGTCGGGCTTCATCGATTGCAGAAAGTCCAGCGCCGCGGCGGCGTCGGAGAGCTCGCCGACGCCATGGTCGAATTGTCCTTGGCTGCGGCCGACGCCGCGGAAATTGAAGCGCAGCACCGTGAAGCCGAGGCGGTGAAACAAGTGATGCATCTCATACACGACGCGATTGTTCATGCTGACGCCGAGCCGCGGATCGGGATGCAGAATCAAGGCGATCGGGCTGTCTTTCGCTTTTGTCTCATGATAGCGCCCTTCCAAGCGCCCGTCTGGCCCTGGAAAAATGACTTCCGGCATTTCATACTCTCTTTCATCGCAGTCGCGCGTCGATGCGGCCAGGCGCGGATCCGCGGCCAGGCGAAAGACGCGCCATAGCCGGGCGAAGCCCGGGGCCTGGGCGCAGCAACGCCCAAAATACGGGGCGCGGCGACGCACCCTTGGATATGGGAATGCGCTCGCCCGTATATAAGGCGGGCGGCAGGGGTCAACAGCGCCGTAACGGCGGCGGGCCATGCCTTTAGCTGCGTCGATGCGGCGCAGGATCGTGGCGAGACAAAGGGCGAGACCGGTGAAGCTCAGCACCAAAGGCCGCTACGCGGTCACCGCGATGGCGGATATGGCCTTGCAGGAGGCCGAAGGCGGCGCGGCGGCGGCGGCGAGCCAGTCGGCGCGCGGCCCGAACGGCGTGCTGACCTCGCTCGCGCAGATCTCGGAGCGTCAGGACATCTCGCTCGCCTATCTTGAGCAGCTGTTCTCGCGGCTGCGGCGCGCGGGATTGGTGAAAAGCGCGCGCGGCCCGGGCGGCGGCTATCGCCTGGCGCGCGCGCCCTCGGAGATCCGGATCAGCGAGATCATGTCGGCGGTGGATGAGACGCTGAACGCCATGAAATGCGGCGAGGGGATCGGCGATGGCTGCGGCGGTGATCGCGCGGCGTGCCTGACCCATGATCTGTGGGAGCAGCTCTCGGCGCAGGTCTATCTGTTCCTCCACGGCGTCAGTCTGGCGGATGTCGTCTCCAATCGCCTGACGCCCTGCAATGCGGCGCCCAATTTTTTGAGACTGCTCGAGGAGGAAGGCGTCGAGATCGGCGAGCGGCCTCAAGCGGCGCCCGGCGCCGGGCCGGCCCCGCGTCCGTGACAGGCGCCCGCCGCGTTTACCTCGATTGGAACGCCAGCGCGCCGCTGCGGCCCGAAGCGAAGGCCGCTTTGATCGACGCGCTCGATCTGACCGGCAATCCCTCCTCGCAACATAGCGAAGGGCGCCGCGCCCGCGCCGCGATCGAGCGCGCGCGCGAGCAGGTGGCGCGGCTCGTCGGCGCGGAGCCGGCGGAGGTTGTCTTCACCTCCGGCGCGACCGAGGCCGCGAACCAGGCGCTGCGGGCGACGCCTTGGCGCGCGCTGCGGCTGTCGCGCGGCGAGCACGCCGCGGTGCTGGAGGCGGCGTGCGCCCAGGGAGGAGAGCCCGGCTGCGCGCTCGATTGGGCGGATCCGCGGCCCGACGGCGCGCTTGACGCGGCGCGAATGGCGCGCCCTTTCGAGGACGAGGGGCCCGCTCTTTTGGTCGGCGCCGCGGCCCAGGGCGAGACCGGCGCGGCCGAGCCGCCGGGGGCGCTCTGCGATTGGGCGCGCGCGGCTGGGGCGCGGGCGTTTTGCGATGCGACGCAGCTCGCCGGCAAAGCGGCGTTCGCGGCGGCGAGCGGCGCGGCGGCGACATATCGGTTCGAGACGGAGTATGCGGCGCTTTCAGCGCATAAATTCGGCGGGCCGCGCGGCGTCGGCGCGCTTTTAGCGCGCGACGGGCTGGCGCCCGAGCCTCTGATCCGCGGCGGAGGTCAGGAGCTGCGCCGCCGCTCGGGCACCGAGAACCTGGCGGGGATCGTCGCTATGGGCGCCGCCGCCGAGGCCGCGGCGGCCGATTTCGCGCGCGGGGTTTGGGAGTCGGTGTTGGCGATGCGCCGTCGGCTCGAGGTTGGCGTGCGCGAGGCGCGGCCGGATGCGGTGATCCACGCCGAAGCGGCGCCCTGGCGGCTCGCCAACACGCTCAGCCTCGCCGCGCCGGGCCTGCGGGCGGAGACGCTTTTGATGCGCCTCGATCTCTCCGGCTTCGCGGTCAGCGCCGGCTCGGCGTGCTCCAGCGGCAAGATGAGCCCTAGCCCGGTTCTGGCGGCGATGGGCGTCGCGCCGGAGATCGCCGCCGCGACCATTCGGATCAGCTTCGGCCCGGCCACGACAGAGGCTGAGATCGACGCCTTTTTGGCCGCCTGGGCGCGGCTTTAACGGGAACGCCGTGGCTTGGCCAAATCGGCGGTGAGCTCCGCCAAGAGGCCGTCGACGCAGCGCTCGAGCAAATCGAGCGCCGCCTCAAAACCGTCTGCGCCGCCGTAATACGGATCGGCCACCTCCAAAGGCGCGCCCGGCCCGGCGAAGGTGGTGATCCGCACGATCGGCGCTGTGAGGTCTTCGGGCGCGCGCTGGCGCAGCGCCGCCACATTCGAGGCGTCCATTCCAAGGATCCAATCGAAGCGGTGAAAATCCGCCGCCGTCACCGCGCGCGCTCGCAAGGCGGAGAGATCGACGCCGCGGCGCGCAGCGGCCGCGATCGCGCGCGGATCGGGCGGATCGCCTTCATGCCAGCCGCCGACGCCGGCGCTGTCGATCTCGAAGCGGTGCGAGAGCCCGCGCGCCGCCGCGCGCGCGCCGAACACGCCTTCCGCCGTCGGCGAGCGGCAGATATTGCCGAGGCAGACGAAGAGAATGCGGATCGGCCTGCCGGCCTTTCCTACGATTTCGTCGGCGGCGCTCAGCGGCTCTCGCCTTTCACAACGGGCATGTCCGCCCGCGTCCAGCCGACGATGCTCTCCGGATAAAGCCGCACATTTTCGACGCCGGCGATTTCGCTGAGCGCGAACCAGTTGGTCGCCGCCCAATGGCCGGTGTTGCAGAAGCTGACCGCGCCGGTCGAGGCGGCCGGATCGAAGCCGTTCGCGACCAACGCCGCCTTCACGGTCTTCGCGCCGCCGATCCGCGCCGAGCCGCGCGGGAACCAGGTGTCATGCGTGAGCTGCGCCGCAGTGGCGATGGTGCCGGCGCGCTTGGCCGCTCTGTGCTTCACCGCGCCTTGGAAGAAGGCGAGCGGCCGCGCATCGAGCAGGCGCGTCGCCGTCTCCGCCACGCTCGCCGCCAGCACCTCGTCGCGCGTCGCGGTCCAGCGCGGATCGAGCGTGACCTCAATCGCGCTCGGCGTCGGCGCCGTGGCCTCGAAGGAGAGCGGCCGCCCTGAGGCGAGCCAGCCGAGCGCGCCGCCGTTCAGGATCGCGATCCGCTCGACACCGGCCGATTTCAGCGTCCAATAGACCCGCGCCGCGGCGCCGAAATCGGAGGAGCTGTCGCCCTGGCTGACCACGATCGTGGGACGGTCTGTCTGCGCCCCGAGCGCGCGCAGCAGCTCCGTGACCGCGGCTTCGGTCAAAGGTTGACCTGGGTTCGCCGCCGGCCCGCGCCACAGCCCATAGGGCGCGGCCACCGCGCCTGGCACATGGCCGATCTCATAAAAACTCGGGCCGCCTTTGCGCGTCAGCCCGCGAATGTCGAGGATCAAAGGATCGGCCTCGGCGGCGAGCTTGGCCAGCGCCGCCGGCTCGATCAGCGGCGACCAGGCCGGCGCCGGCGCGCTTTGCGCGAGGGCGGACGGCGCCGGCGCGAGTTGGGAGAGGCCGGCGAGCGAGAACGCGGCGGCGAGCAGAACGCGGCGGAGCAGCGGACGCCGCGCGGTCGAAAAAGTGAAACGGGTCATGTGTCGAGACTCCTCGAAGAACGGCGCCGTCCCTCCGGCGCGAAACCCCGCCATGGCGCCGAGCCTCAGCGACCGCCGGGAGCGTCGCGCCGCGGCTCGCCGCTTATGCGCCCAGTGTTTAGCGTCTCTCTCCGCGCTCCGGAACCGCAAAGCCGCCCGCGTTCGGATGCGCCGCCGCGCGCTTTGCTCTGGTTCTATGCGCGCCCGCGCGGCGCCGGGTGCGCGCGCCGAAGCCTGTTCAGACCCGCGCGCGCCGTCTAAACTTTACGCGGGTGAACTCACGGCCATGAGAAGGGGTTGGGGATGATTGCGCGCAGCGTTCTGGCGATCGCGATTTCGGTGCTTTTGGGGAGCGCGGCGGCCGCGTCGACGCTTGAACGGGTCGAAGTCTCGGGCCTCTTCAAGATCGGCTTTCGCGAAGACGCGGCGCCGTTCTCATATCGGAACGATGCAGGCGAGCCCGCCGGCTATATGGTCGATCTGTGCCGCGCCGTCGCCGGCGGCGTGAAGCGCGATCTCGGCCTCGCCGAAGTGGAGATCGCCTATGTTCCGGTCTCGGCCGAGACGCGGTTCGATGCGATCGAAGAAGGGCGGATCGACATTCTCTGCGGCCCGACCACAGTCACGCTTGAACGCCGCGAGCGGATCGATTTCTCTCTGCCGACCTTCATCGATGGCGCGAGCGTTCTCTATAAAGCCGACGGCCCGAAGACTTTCGAGGCGCTGGCGGGCCTTAATGTCGGCGTGCGCGGCGGCACCACGACGCAAGAGGCGCTCGCGACGACGCTGAAGCGCATGAAGCTCGACGCGCAGATCGTCGCCGTCGCCGATCACGCCGATGGTTTGCAGCGGCTGGAGGACGGCGCGATCGCCGCGTATTTCGCGGATCAGGGCATTCTCTACCATCTTTCGACGACAAGCGCGGATCCGCAGAGCCTTAGGATCTCGGATCGCCATTTCACCATCGAGCCCTATGCGCTCGGCATGGCGCGCGGCGATACGGATTTCCGCCTCTCCGTCGATCGGACGTTGGCCCGGATCTACCGCTCAGGCGAGATCGCGACGCTGTTCCGACGCTCGTTCGGCGCCGGCGCCGCGCCCAGCCGCCTGCTCCAAGGGCTCTACACGATCAATCAATTACCGGAGTAAGCGGCGATGCGCC
>JBCBCG010000137.1:0-11792 GCA_038530925.1 Pseudomonadota bacterium | reverse complement strand
AGCGACCAGGAAAGCGTCGGCGGCCCGCCTTGAAGCGAGCTTCGCAGCCCGCTCAGCATTTCGCGGAAGATGATCGGATCGCGCGCCGCGCCCCGCGCTTCGAGCTGTTGCCGCCGATGACGGGCGGGCCGGAGGCGGCTGAGGAGGAGGAGGCGGAGGCGGTCAAGCGCCTCCCCGAACCGCCCGCGCCGCAGGGGCCGGCGCAGACATCGCCGCAACCGGTCCAGCAAGCCGCCGCGGCCTCGGCCAGCGCGCTTGGTCCGCCGCCCCAGGCGGAATGGCGCGAGACGGCGCTTGGGAGCTGCGTCGCGGCGACGCCGCGCCCGGCGCCGGCGCCCGATTGCGCCGCGGCGCCGGCGTCGGAGGCCCAAAGCTGCGCGGCGCAGGCGGCGCGCGCCGAGCGGCTCAATCAGATCGTCGCCAGCCTCGCGCCGCGGCGCTGCGCCAGCCGGACGGACCTCGCCGCGGCGCAGTCGGCGCTGCGCTGGCTCGGCGCGCCGCGGCTCGAGATCACCGGCGCGCTTGATGAGCCCACAATCGCGGCGATGCGGGCTTTCGGCGCGTCCGATCCGTCGCTGACGGTCGCGCCGACAAAGGACTTTATCGGGGCGGTCTTGAGCGCCGGCGCCGCGCGGAAGGTCGCCGCGCAAAAAAGCGCCGCTGCGGAGGACGGTTCGGACGATCCGTGGCGCCGCTTCCTCGACGAGCCCGATCCGCGCGTCGCCTTCGTGACGGCGGACCAAAGCGCCGGGCTGCATGTTCATTGCGTGCGCGGCGCTGACGACCGGCTGCGCTTGTTCTTCTTCACGAAAACGCCAGCGCCCGCCGCGGCGCTGCTCCGCCTGAAAGACGCAGGCGGCGGCGAGGCGACGGCGCGGCTGGTGGATCTCGGCGATCAGGGCGCGCCGGACCGGCCGCTCTTCGCCATGGCGACGGCGCTCGGAGATCAAGCGGCGGCGGAGGCGAAGCGGGTGGCCGATTTCATGCTGGACGCGCGCGGAGAGGTCACGTTTGAGTTGGGTGATCCGAACGCGCCGGCCTCGGCGTTCTACCGCGCCGGGTTCGACGCGGAGCGAGCGAGCGGCGCGGCGGTCCGGATCCTGCGCCGCGTCCCGCGCCAGCGCAGCCTCCAACCCGCGGAAGGCGGCGCTGCCGTCTTGAGCGTTCATATCGGGCGCGTGCATCTCGGGCGCGGCGAGCGCGTCGGCCACACGATCATGATTGAGACCTGAGCCCATACCGCCGGCGGCGCATCCAGAGAGGACCGCCGCGAGGCTGAGCGTGGCCCAGCCGACAAGGCGATGCGGTGTCGCGATGCTGCGTCTCATGCCTTCCCTTTCCCTTCCGCCAATAGTTTAGCGCAGCCCGAAGGCCGGCGCAAAGCCGCCATTATGTGCGTGAGCGGACCTGTTGCAGGAGACCATCGCGATCGAACGCGGCGGCGCGGCCGCGCCGCGCGCGCCGAAATCGCTTCGAACCGGCGCGCATCCAGCGTATGCCGCGCTGATGAAGCTGCCCCAACCGCTGCACGCCGCTCGGCTGATCAAACGCTACAAACGGTTTCTGGCCGACGCCGCGCTGGAGGAGACGGGCGAGACGGTCACCGCGCATCTGGCCAACCCCGGCTCGATGATGGGGTTGAACCAGCCCGGCGCGCGGATCTGGCTCTCTTGGAACGACGATCCCAAACGCAAGCTGCGCTACGCATGGGAGCTGATCGAGCTTCCGGGTGGCGCGTGGTCCGGCGTCAGCACGGCGCATCCGAACCGAATCGTCGAAGAGGCGTTGCGCGGCGGCCGTGTGGCGGAGGCTGCGGGCTATGACCGGCTTCGGCGCGAGGTTTCTTACGGCGCGGCCAGCCGCGTCGATTTTCTGGCGGAGGGCGACGGGCTCCCGCCGCTCTTTATCGAGGTCAAAAACGTGCATCTGCGCCGTAGCGGCGCGCTGGCCGAGTTTCCCGACAGCGTCACCAAACGCGGCGCGAAGCATCTGGACGAACTTGCGGCGCAAGTCGCGGCCGGCGCGCGCGCCTTGATGCTCTATCTCGTGCAGCGCGATGATTGCGAGGCCTTCGCCCTTGCCGGAGATATCGACCCCGCTTACCTGAGGCGCTATCACGAAGCGCGCGCGGCGGGTGTGGAGGCGGTGGCCTACGCCTGCCGAATCGATCCGCCGCCGGATGCGGACGCGGCGATCACGCTGGACCGGGCGCTGCCGATCCGCGAGGCGGCGATGCGCGCCTCATAAGGCGAGCGCGACGGCGCCGCGATGCGCGGGCGGGCGAGAGCGTCAGGGCCCAAGTGCGTCAGGGCCCAATAGAGCGAAAGGCGCGATACGGTGAACGAGATGATCAGTGCGCCGGGCCTCGCCCCGAGCAGAAGCGAACAGAGCCCGCTCGGGCGCACGCCGGGCGGCGTTAAACTCCATGGACCCGAAGGCTTCGCGGGGATGCGCGTGGCTGGGCGGCTCGCAGCCGAGACGCTCGATATGATCGGCGCGCATGTGCGCCCCGGCGTCTCCACAGGCGCGCTTGATACGCTGATCCATGAGTTCGTGCTCGATCATGGCGCGACGCCGGCGACGCTTGGCTATCGCGACTATCCCAAATCGAGCTGCATCTCGATCAACCATGTCGTCTGCCATGGCATTCCAGGCGATAAACTTTTGAAAAGCGGTGATATTCTCAACATTGACGTCACGGTGATCGTCGAAGGCTGGCATGGCGACAGCTCGCGGATGTATGTCGCGGGCCGGCCGACCAGAAAGGCGGAGCGGCTGATCGACGTGACGCATGAGGCGTTGATGCGTGGGATCGCGGCGGTGACGCCGGGCGGGCGCTTCGGCGATATCGGGCGCGCCATCCAAAGCTATGTCGAGGCGCAGCGCTATTCGGTGGTGCGCGATTTTTGCGGGCATGGGCTCGGTCAGGTGTTCCACGACGCGCCGAGCGTGCTTCACTATCTCGCCCGCGATGAGAGCGGTGAGCCGCATTGGGGCGAGCGCTTCGAGCCCGGCATGTTCTTCACGATCGAGCCTATGGTGAATATCGGCAAACCGGGCACGCGGATTCTGGCGGATAAGTGGACCGCCGTGACGCGCGACAAGTCGCTTTCGGCGCAGTTCGAACACTCGATCGGCGTCACCGAGGATGGTTGCGAGATCTTCACCCTCTCGCCAACGGATCGCTTCCATCCAACTTGGACCAAAGCGCGCTGAGGGCGACAGGATCTCTTGAAAGGCGTCACAGGGCGCGAGGGCGGCATGGGCGATCTCTTCGGCGATGGCGACAGCGGCGGCGGACGGAACGGGCGCGCGCCGAAACCGCGGAAGAGCGGGCGCTTGGAAGAGAGCGTCGCCGCGACGCCGGAGGATCTGGCGGCGGGTCATCGAAAGCGCCTGCGCGCGCGCTTTATGGGCGGCGGTCTGTCGGCGGTGGCCGATTATGAGCTTCTCGAACTCGTGCTCTTTCGCGCGATCCCGCGGCGGGACGTGAAGCCGCTGGCCAAACGGCTCATCGCGCGGTTCGGCGGTTTCGCCGGCGCCCTCTCCGCGGAGCCGGCGCGTCTGCGCGAGATCGACGGGCTCGGCGAAGCGGCGATCTTGGAGTTCAAGATCGTCGAGGCGGCGGCCCAATCCTTGGCGCGCGGCCGCAGCCTCGGCCAGCCGGTGCTCACGGCGTGGGACGCGGTGTTGGAGCATTGCCGAACCACGATGGGGCATGGCGCGGTGGAGGAGTTCCGCGTGCTGTTTCTCGACCGCAAGAACCGCCTGATCGCCGACGAAGCGCAAGGCCGCGGCACGGTCGATCAAGTCGCCGTCTATCCGCGCGAGGTGGTCAAGCGCGCGCTTGAGCTCAATGCGAGCGCTCTGATCGTGGCGCATAACCATCCAAGCGGCGATCCGACGCCGTCCAAAGCCGATATCGAGATGACCGACCGCTTGGCGGAGGCGGCGGAGGCTGTGGGTCTTGTTCTGCATGACCATGTGATCATCGGCGCGGAGAAGACGGTGAGCTTCCGCGGCGAGCGGCTGCTCTGAAGCCGCTCGACGGCCGCGCGCGCCGCGCCATGTCCTGTCTCGCAAATGAGGCGGGAAGGACAAGGCATGCAGGCTGTCGACATCGTCAATTACGCGCTGGCGGCGCTCTCCATCCTGTTCGGCGCGCTGGCGCTGTTGTGGCCGGATTATGCGATGCGCGCGCTCAGCCTTCAGTCCGCCGACGGTAAGATGGACGGCAAGAGCGAGCTGCGCGGCGCCAGCGGCGGCGCCTTCGTGGTGCTCGGCGCGGCGGCGGGCGCGCTCGGACCCGCTTGGCCGCTCGCTTGGGTAATGATGGGCGTGCATTACGCCGGCGCGGCGGTGGGGCGCGGCCTCTCCTTCGTGTTCGACGGTTCGGGCTCGCGAAAAATGTGGTTCTTCTTCGCCATTGAGGTCGTCTTCGCCGCTTGGCTGATCGGCGCGAATTGGTCGCGCATCGGGTAGCGCGCGGAGGAGAGGACGACGCTCAGGGGCGTCGAGCCCCTTCGCGCCGTTCGCGGGCGGGCGACGAGCGCGGCGCTGAGCCGGCGACGGAGCGCGGCGCTGAGCCGGCGATGGAGCGCGACCCATCGCTGAGCGCTGAGCGTGGGAGACGTCGCCGGAAGGCCTTGATCCGAGCCCGGACGCGCCCGCGGCGAGGCGCCGCTCTCGCAGCTGCAAAATTTCAGTTCCCGACTCATTTAGTCGGATATATACACCCTCCTTACGAAGAGGCGTCGACGCGCCTCAGCGCCGAGCCACCGCCGCCTCGCTAAGCGGCGCCAGCCAGGGCAACGACTTGGCGAGAGGCTTGTGATGCCAAATCCAAACGATCCCTGGTTCGGCGGCGATAAGCGGGATGGCGGCCGTCCCATCGCGTCGATGAAAGATGTCGACCCGTTGACGCGCATCTTTGTGTGGGCCCTTCGGCGCTGGCTCGACGGCGTCTGCGGGCAGCAAGAGGTCTGGGGCCATCTTTCCGGCCGGATGGGCGGCAAGGAAGGGGCGCGCGCGCTCTCGGCGTTCGAAGCGCATTTGAGTTCCGTCACCGCTGGGCTCGAGCGCGTCGTGCAACGCCATCACAGTCAGTGCGCTTGCGTCTGCGCGGATGAGGCGTTGATGGCGGCGACGGTCGTCGCCGCCTCGGAAGGCGATCTTTCAGGCGCGCGCTTTTTCGCCGCGCATTACATCGAGCCGGACAGCGTCGCCGCCGTTGTGGAGACCGCTTACTGTCTCGGCGCCGAAATAAAGAAGCTCGCGGATACGCCTTGCGCGCCGCCCCCAGGCGCAGCGGTGAGCATGGCCGGGCGGACGCTCCACTAACAACGCGCAGCGCTCAAAACGGCGCGGGGAAGCGGCGGTAGGTCTCCTGGATCTCCGCCATCACCTCATCGGAGAGCGTCGTCTCCGCGCCATCGAGCGAGGCGTCGAGCTGCGTCGGCGTGGTGGCGCCGATGATCACCGAGGTCATGAAAGGCCGGGTCAGGCACCAGGCGATCGCCATCGTCGCGGGGTTGAGCCCGTGGCGGGCGGCGATGGCGCCATAGGCGCGCACCGCCTCTTCGGCCTGGGCCGTCATCCGGCCATGAAGATCCGGGCGGATCGTCGCGCGGCTGCCCTCGGGCCGCGCGCCGCCGCCATATTTGCCAGTGAGCAGCCCGGCGGCCAGCGGCGAATAGGCGAGCAAGCCGACGCCTTCGTGATGCGCCGTCTCGCCGAGATCGAGATCGAAGGAGCGGTGCAGCAGGCTGTATTCGTTCTGGATGCTCGCCACCCGCGGCAGACCGGCGCGCTCCGCCGTTTCAATCCACTGGCCGACGCCCCAAGCGGTCTCGTTCGAAAGCCCGAAGCTGCGGATCTTGCCGGCCGCGATCAGATCGGCCGCCGCGCCGAGCATATCCTCCATATGCGCGCGGATCTCCGCCTTCGTCCCGCGGGTGCGCCGCGCGTCATAGCTCCAGCTTTGGCGGAAATGATAGGAGCCGCGATTGGGCCAATGAAGCTGCTGGAGATCGATGGTCTCGACGCCAAGACGCTTCAAGCTGCCCTCCACCGCCTCCCGCAGATCGCCGCCGCTCATCGCCTCGCGGGCGCGACCCCAGCGAAAGCCCGGCCCGAGAATTTTGGTCGCGATCTTCACCGCGTTGCGTTTGCCGGAGCGCGCGATCCAGGCGCCGATGATCTCTTCCGTGCGCCCGAACGTCTCGGAGGAAAGCGGCGTCGTCGGATACATCTCAGCCGTGTCGATGAAATCGACGCCGCGCTCGAGCGCTTGATCGATCTGGGCGCCGCCTTCTTCAAGGCTGTTTTGCGAGCCCCAGGTCATCGAGCCGAGGCAGAGGCGGCTGACGCGGATATCGGTTCGGCCGAGCGGCGCGCTCTGCATGGGCGGCTCCTTGAAGGTGTGGCGGTTTCGCAGACCCTGTGGCGAAAGGTAGCGGCGCGGAGAGGCGCAGCGCTGCTCTAAAACCCTTTGCGGCGCGCGCCTAGAGCCTCGTTTCACGCCAGAGCGCTGAAAGCGAGCAGGGCGCGCGCCTCACGCGGCTTGAGAGCCGGCGCGGCGGGGGGACGCGGTGCGCAACACGCTACGACCCATTTTGCGGATCATGGGCGTGCTCAATCCGGCGGATGAGCCGACGCCCGAGGAATTGGAGCGGGAGCGCGCCGAGGCGCGCGCGCGCGCAGCGGTGCGCCGCGAGCGGCGCAAAGCCCGACGCGCGGAGCGCCGCGCCCGGCGGCTGGAGCGCCGGCGGCGCCGCGCTGAACGCGGGCCGGCGCCGCGCTTGACGCTCGGCCATTGGCTGCCAGGCATCCTCACCGCCGGCTTCACAACGGCGATTCCAGCGATCTTGATTTCGGCGGAGCTCGCCTCGGATGGCGTGCGGCGCGAGCGCCTCGACGCTCTGCGAAGCTATTTGGCGGCGGTGCGCGAGACCGGGCCGGACTGCGCCCAGCGCCTGGCCGAGGATGTCTGCCTATGCGCCGATTTCAGCAGCCAGTCCGAAGCCTTGGCGTATGTCGCCGCGCAGCGAGACGCGTTCGGCCGCGCGCCTCAAGGCCGCGTCGGCCTTTATACGGACGATTCCGAGACGCCTTGCGCGTATTTACCAGAGAAATAGGCGCTGTTGACGCAACGCTCGCATTGACCTGCCCTGGCTTGCGTTTCTAGCGTCGCCAGATGCTGCGACGACGGCTTTCAGCCTCTTGGCGCTTGCGGCGGCTCATGAGCTGAGCGACGGTGCGCTCTTCGTTCACGATGCAGGGCGCCGTCCGAGCCGCGCAGAACATCCTGCGGCCTGAGCCAGGCTTGACAAAGAACACGGGGCGCGGCCGCGGAGCCGTCGCTGGGACAGGAGTGAGGAAACGACATGAAGATCTTGACGCCGGTCAAGCGAGTTATCGATTACAACGTGAAGGCCCGCGTTAAGGCGGACGGCACCGGCGTCGACTTGGCGAACGTCAAGATGTCGATGAACCCGTTCGACGAAATCGCGGTGGAGGAAGCGATCCGCCTGCGCGAGAAGGGCGTCGCGACAGAAATCGTCGCGGTTTCGATCGGCGTGAAGCAGTCTCAAGAGACGCTGCGCAACGCATTAGCGATGGGCGCGGATCGCGCGATCCTGATCGAAGCGGCCGACAATCCGGAGACGGATATCGAACCGCTCGCCGTCGCCAAACTTCTCGCCAAAGTGGTCGAAGAAGAGTCTCCCGAAATTGTAATGATGGGCAAACAAGCCATCGACAACGACATGAACGCGACCGGCCAGATGCTGGCGGCGATCCTCGGGTGGCCGCAGGCGACCTTCGCATCCGAAGTCGGCGTCGAGGACGGGCATGCGATCGTGACGCGCGAGGTTGATGGCGGTCTGCAGACGATCAAGTCCAAGCTGCCGGTGATCATCACTGTCGATCTGCGTCTGAACGAGCCGCGCTACGCCTCGCTGCCGAACATCATGAAAGCGAAGAAAAAGCCGCTCGCTATGAAGACGCCCGCGGATTACGGCGTCGACGTCACGCCGCGCTTGACCGTTGTGAAGGTCGAAGAGCCCTCCGAGCGCCAGGCCGGCGTGAAAGTAGGCACCGTCGAAGAACTCGTCTCGAAATTGAAGACCGAAGCCGGCGTTCTGTGACGCGCGCCTCCCGGACGCCCGAAGCGGCGCCGCACGCGCGCGCCTAACCGCCCAATCCTTGATCCGAATCCCGTTGGAGGACCCGCTATGAGCGTTCTCGTACTCGCCGAACATGACGGCGCCGCTCTCAATGAAGCGACCCTGAAGGCTGTTTCCGCCGCCGCCAGAATGGGCGGCGAAATCCATGTGCTCTGCGCCGGCGCCGGGTGCGCCGGCGTCGCCGAGGAAGCCTCGAAAATCGATGGCGTGGCGAAAGTCCTGCTCGCCGACGACGCCGCGCTCGGCCATCGCCTCGCCGAGCCGACCGCCGCGCTGATCCAAAGCCTCGCCGGCGGCTATGATCATTTGGTCGCGCCGGCGACCGCGAGCGGCAAGAACATCATGGCGCGCGTCGCCGGTCTGCTCGACGTCATGCTGCTGAGCGACATCACCGATGTGGTCGACGCCGACACTTTCGTGCGCCCGATCTACGCCGGCAACGCGATGCAGACGGTGAAATCCTCCGACGCCAAAAAGGTCGTCACCGCACGCACATCGACCTTCCAGGCGGCGGCTCTCGGCGGCGCCGCGCCGGTCGAGGCGGTCGCCGCCGGCGCCCCGGCGGCGACGTCGGAATTCGTGAGCGAAGAGCAATCCAAAAGCGATCGGCCTCAGCTCACCTCGGCGAAAGTAGTCGTCTCGGGCGGACGCGCGCTCGGCTCGGCCGAGAATTTCGCATTGATCGAGAAAGTCGCGGATAAGCTCGGCGCGGCGGTCGGCGCCAGCCGCGCCGCGGTCGACAGCGGCTATGCGCCGAACGACTACCAAGTGGGACAGACCGGTAAAGTGGTGGCGCCGGATCTTTACATCGCCGTCGGCATATCGGGCGCGATCCAGCATCTTGCGGGCATGAAGGACAGCAAGGTCATCGTCGCCATCAATAAGGACGAAGAAGCGCCGATCTTCCAGGTCGCCGATTACGGGCTCGTCGGGGATCTCTTCGATGTGATGCCGAAACTCGAAGCGGAGCTTGAGAAGGTGATTTGATCGCACGCCGCGGCGCGGGAAGGCGAGGCGGCGGGTTGAACGCTGCCCTTGTCTTGCCGCGCCGCAGCGCCTTTTGCGCCTTAAGCGCCGTCCGGGGTTGACGCGTTTCGCTGCTGCGGACCTAGTGGTCACGAACTGGTTGCAGCGCAGCAATCTCAGAAACGCCGCGAGCGGCGGCTGGACGCGAAGGGGCGAGGCATGGTCACGCGACCCGAGAGCATTTCGAAAATCGGCGTGGTCGGCGCCGGGCAAATGGGTGTCGGCATCGCCCATGTCTTCGCGCTCGCCGATTACGCCGTTTTACTGCACGACGTCGATCCCGACAGGGCGGAGCAGGCGGGCGCGCAAATCGCCGCCAATCTCGAGCGGCAGGTGCGCAAATCGCTGATCACCATGGATCAACGTTCCGCAGCGTTGAGTCGGATCTCCACCACCAACTCCTTCGAAGCCTTCACGGATGTGGATCTCGTCGTGGAATCCGCGACCGAGAAGGAGGATGTGAAGCGCGAGATCTTCGCCTCACTTACGCCCATTCTGCCAAGCGACGCGATCCTGACGACAAACACTTCGTCGATTTCGATCACGCGCCTCGCCGCGGCAACGGATCGGCCGGGCCGGTTTATGGGTCTGCATTTCATGAACCCGGTGCCGGTGATGCAGCTCGTCGAGCTGATCCGCGGCATCGCGACGGAGGAGCGGACCTTCCAGACCATGAAGGACGTGGTCGCCTCGCTCGGCAAAACCGTCGCCAGCGCCGAGGATTTTCCCGCTTTCATCGTCAACCGCATCCTGCTGCCGATGATCAACGAGGCGGTGTACACGCTTTATGAAGGCGTCGGCACGGTCGAGGCGATCGACACGGCGATGAAACTCGGCGCGAACCATCCAATGGGACCGTTGGAGCTCGCGGACTTCATCGGTCTCGACACCTGTCTGGCGATCATGAACGTGCTGCATGACGGGCTGGCGGATACGAAATACCGACCCTGTCCGCTGCTCGTGAAATATGTCGAGGCCGGCTGGCTTGGGCGCAAAGCCGGGCGCGGCTTCTACGATTACCGCGGCGACGCGCCGACGCCGACGCGGTAGCGAGAACGCCGCCGGGGCGGTCACGATCTCGTGTTTCGCCCGTCGCCTCGTCTCTCTCGCTGAGAAGCGCCCTATCCTCTGGCACGGGCAACCAGCGGAGGACAGGACCATGATCACAAGAACGACGGATCCACTGGCGGCCCCGCGGCGGCGGCGGTCATCGCTTCAGCCGTTTCTCGCTCTCGCGGCGCTCCTCGCGGCGACGTTTTCGACAACGCCCGCAGCGGCGCTCAATTGGCGTATCGACCCGGCCGAGAGCGCCATCGCCTTCCGCTACACTGAAGACGGCGCGCCGGAGGTCGGCGCCTTCGCCGCCTTTAAAGGCGTGGCGGAGTTCGACGCGGCGCGCCCGCACCGCGCGCGGCTCGATCTGATCATCGAGGTCGACAGCATCGAGTTGAAAGACGCGTTTCGAAGCGGGTTCGTTCAATCGGAGACATGGTTCGACAGCGCCGCGCATCCGCGAGCGCTGTTCCGTCTTGAACGGATCGCGCTCGCTCCCAGCGCGCCGCCCGCCGCTGCGGATGAGCCGCGTCCCTATGATGTCGAAGGCGTGCTGACGATTAAGGGCGTGAGCCTTCCCATCGCGACGCAAATTGATCTCACATTGCAAGACCGCGTCGCGCGCGCTGTCGGCGAAGTGCGCTTCGACCGCCGCGCATTTTCGATCGGCGACGCCTTCGGCGCCCTCTTCGTGGATATCGGCGCCGAAATCATCGTCGCGTTCGACATCGTCGCCAAACGCATCTGATCGCCGCCGACAGCGCGCCGCGCTCCACCCGACCAGCCCCCCAAAACGAGAACCGCCCCGCTCCGGGGAGAGCAGGGCGGGGTATCTATCGACGGCGGGGCAGGGGGGAAGGGGGGGAAGGGGAGCCCCGCCGCCGACGATGCGTGACGCGCTAGGCGCGCCCCGCAGCCTCTAGCAGCGCTGTCGCCATCGCCGATTCCACCGTCACATCGTCCTCTCCATGGGCGATTAAGTGGAAGGCTGGGTAAAAGCGCTCGCAATTCTTTACTGCGGCCCGCAGCATCGCATCGACTTGTTCAGACGTCGACGACGCCGCTCCGCTCAACGTCAAGCCGTAGCGGTAGGCCATCAGATTCTGTTCTCTCCAAAGATTAAAACCGCCGATCCAGATCCGGTCATTGGCCGTTTCAATCGCCTCATAGAGCATTGGCAGCCGCGCCTGCTCAGCATCGAGATCAAAGGTGCAGACCATGCGCAGCGTCTCATCCGGCTCGCACCAGGCGAGGGACAAACTGTAAGTCTTCCAGACGCCTTCGACCGCCATCGCGATCTGGTCTTCACCGAGACGATCAACGTCCCAGGATCTCAGCTCCGCAAGCGACTCGACCAAGTCGATGGGACTTGGGTCGAACTCCAAAGCGTCGCGTGTCGCACTGTCCATACCGACCTCCCTGCTCAAAGAGGCGTTTTTGAAAGGACTGCGGGGCTGCCACCTGATTTTTGATTTCTGCTTGCCGCCCTGCTCTCTCCTACGACATATGGTGTCTAAGATTCGTCCC
>JBCBCG010000136.1:0-11916 GCA_038530925.1 Pseudomonadota bacterium | reverse complement strand
CACGTCCATCCCGCGCGCGCGCCGCGCCATCATTCCAAGGGCTGACAAAAGCCTTCATCGCACATCCTGTCGCTGCGCTGCGGGACGCAGAGCCCCGGCGATCCGGCGGCACAATCCTTCGCCAAGCCTCTCAGCGCAAGAGCGCTGCGCCGCGGTCTGGCTAATGCGGCCCATCGACGCCTTGAATCTGTTAAGCTAACGACAAGTGATAAGGTCGACACTCTCGGCGAAGCGGACGATGAAACGACCTGCGGCGCGGCCGCTTAGAAGGACGGGGCGGCGCGCATGCGTGGGGAGGCGACCTCAATCCGAACGGCCGATGGTCGTCGGCTCGTGGGGCGGTGGTATCGTCCGCGCGGCGCGGCGGCGGAGACGCTGGTGCTGCATGGCGCCACGGGTCTGCGCCAGAGCTTCTATCGACCCTTCGCCGAATGGCTGGCGCGCGAGCGCGACATCGCCTGCCTTACTTATGATTACCGCGATTTCGGCGAGTCGCTCGAGCGCGACATCCGTTTTTCCGACGCGACATTCCTCGATTGGGGGCTGAAGGATCAGGCGGCGGCGCTGGCGCATGGCGTCGCGTCGGCGCGGCGCGGGCGGGTGCGCGTGCTCGGCCATTCGCTCGGCGGCTTTTTCCTCAACCGCCACGCCGCCTCTGAACAGGTCGATCACGCCGCAGCCGTTGGTTCGGGCGAGGGCAACTTTCTGACTTTGCCGCCCTATCTTATGCCTGCCAGCATCGCCTTTTGGTTCGGGCACGGGCCGGCGCTGACCGCGATGTTCGGCTATCTGCCGGGGCGGCTCAGCGGCTTCGGATCGGATCTGCCCGCCGGCGTTTACTGGGAGTGGCGGCGCTGGTGCGTCGAGCCCTATTACAGCCGCATGGCGACGCCGCCGCCGATCAGCTTCACCGCGGCGCCGCCCTTTCCGATCCGCTTGATCGGCATCGAGGATGATCCGCTGATCACGCCTTATGGCGTGCGGCGTCTCGAACGCCGCTATGACAGCCATCCGATTGAACATCGGCTTTTGCGCGCGGAGGCGTTCGGCCTGCCGCGGCTGGGCCATATCGGGCCCTTCGTCGCCAGCAACGCCGCCGTGTGGCCGGCGATCGTGGATTACGAGGCGCGGGCCCGGCGCGCCGCCTGAGCCCAAGGGCGCCGCGACACGCTTTCAATCGCTTTGAGACAATTCCCTCGCGGTGCGATTCGCTTTAGAACCATGCTGCAGAATGCAGCTACGCGCAGAGCCTGCGGAGGATGGGAACCATGGCGGATTACGAACCAGGACATATGAACATCAACGAGCAGCGAGATACGTACGACTCGTTTTGGCGGCTGACGATCCGCACCAGTATCGGCGTCGCGGTCATCTTGGTGCTGATGTATATCTTCTTGGGGTGAGGGCGCTCACCCCATCTCCCTGATGGACCGGAAGACGCGGCCGTTTCGGGCGCGTCTTTACCTTTGGAAAGCGCTTTGTTCAGAGGCTGCTTTGTCTGGAGGCCGCATCGTCGTCGGTCTGCGAAAACGATAAAGCCGCAGGCGCGTCATTCGCCTACGGCTGCAAGTCCGAAACAAAAAAGGGGTCTCAGCGTCAGAGACCTTCGCGTTGAGCCTTCTTACGCGCCAATTTGCGCGCCCGGCGGATCGCCTCGGCTTTCTCGCGCGCCCGCTTCACAGAGGGCTTCTCGTAATGCTGACGCAGCTTCATCTCGCGAAACACGCCTTCACGCTGCATCTTTTTCTTTAGCGCTTTGAGCGCTTGATCCACATTGTTCTCACGAACCAAAACTTGCACGGGCGGCGCCTCCTGTCGTTGGCCTCAGGGTTTGGAAACAGACCGCCCGTATAGACGCAGGCGGACAGGGTGTCCACCTGTGCGCGCAATCCGTTAAGAAGAGTTAAGCGCCGGCGCGTCGAGTGGCCGGCGCGAGAAAAGGAGGCTGGAATGTCGCAGACCGATGATTTGGGCGACGAGGCCGGCGATCCGGTGCTGGAGGCGAAGCGGCTTCTCTTGGCGGCGGCGCTGCCGCATGTCGCGTTCGACGGTTGGACCAGCGCCACGATCGACGCGGCGGCGCGCGAGGCGGGCGTCGACGCCAATCTCGCAAAGATCGCCTTCCCGCGGGGCGGCGTCGATCTCGCGGTCTTCCATCACCAAGAGGGCGACCGGCTGCTGACGGATCGGCTGCGCGCCGCGCCGCTCGCCGCCATGCGGGTGCGTGACCGCGTCGCGCTCGGCGTCCGGGCGCGGCTCGAGATCGCCGAGGAACGGCGCGAGGCGGTGCGCAAAGCGGCCTCGCTCTTCGCCTTGCCGGTTTACGCCGCCGACGGCGCGCGGGCGGTCTGGGGCACGGCCGATGTGATTTGGGAGGCGATCGGCGATCCGTCCGACGATCTCAATTGGTACACCAAGCGCGCCATCCTTTCGAGCGTTATCAGCGCCACCACCTTGTACTGGCTCGGCGATGAGAGCGAAGGGCGGGAGGCGAGCTGGGCGTTCCTCGATCGGCGGATCGACAGCGTGATGCAATTCGAGAAGGTCAAGGCCGCGGTGAATAAGAACCCGCTCGGCAAGCTGCTGATGACGGGCCCGAACTGGGTGGCCAGCCGCATTCGCAAGCCCGGCGGCCCGCGCGAGACCGGCGCGCCGAGCGATTTGCCAGGCTGAGGCTTCCGGCCACAGCCTTTATTCGATTGGTTCGGCGGCGGTGATCGTGGCCGCTCCGGCGCTGAGCGCGCCCGCCGCCCGGTCGATCCGCAAAAGGCCGAGCGCCGCGCCGCCGAGCGCTGAGCCCACGCTGCCCGCCGGCTTGCCGTCCGAGAGGATCTCATCGCCCGGCGCGGGGTCCGGCCCTTCATAGCGAAGCCGATAAAGACCTTTCTTCAGCGTAGATTTGTGCTTCATGCGCGCGACGATCTCCTGACCGACGAAGCAGCCCTTCTGAAAGTCGACGCCCTGCAGGCGTTCAAATCCGTATTCGAGGACGAAACCGTCATTGGGCCGCAGATCGAGCCCCGCCGCGGGCACGCCTTCCGCGATGCGCTTGCGCTCATAAGCTTGGAACTCGTCCGTGGTCGCCGCCGGCGCGAGGCGAGAGATGCTGTCTCGCGGCGCGATCAGGCGCCAGCCGAGCGCCGCGACGCGCGGATCCGGCCCGGACGCAACGGCGCTGATTTCTCGCGCCGTTTCTTGCGCGGCGCGCGCAAGCGCCTCGCTGGGCGCCGCCTCCGCCCACAGCGCCAACGCGCCGAGATCCGCCGCGTCCTCAATCGTCACTGCGGAGCGCAGCTTATAGAGCGCGAAACGTTTTTTCAGATCGGGCGCGAAGGCGGCCGCCATATCGAGCACGAAGCGCTCCGGCTCCGGGCGCCAGAGCAGCGCGTCCGCGAGAAATTTGCCCTGCGGCGTCAGGAGCGCGGCGTAGACCGCGCGCTCCGCCGAGGCCGCGGCGACATCATTGGTCAGCAATCCTTGCAGAAAGCTCTCCGCATCCGCGCCGGCGACCGACAGGATCGACCGCTCAGGCGCGGCGAGAAGCATGATCTCGGCGCTGCTCGCCGGCGCCGCGTTGTGAGACATCGAGCCGCTCCATGCCGCGAGACCGCGGACGCCCAGCGCGCCGCATTTCTCATCTGCGCAAGATCGGCGTTTCGCCGCTCGATTTCAACGCGTCGCGCGCGCCCGCGCTCGATCGCGCCGCTCAGTAAGAGCCGCTCAGTAAGAGAAGCGCCGGTCGATCACCTGACAGGCGGCGCCGCGCGCGCCGCGAGAGAGGGCGGCTTGCTCACATGCGGCGAGGGCCTCGACGCAGGCCGCGTTCAGCGCGTCCGCGCGAATGGCGGCGTTGTCGCCGAAATTGAGCGGGATCGTCGCCGTGGTCGTCGCGCCGCGCACCGCCGGCCCGGTTCCGCCGCGATGGCGGGCGAGCGCCTCGCATTGCGCGGTGACCGGGATGGCGCCGCGGTTCGCCTCGCGATTGCAGCTCAGCACTTCGGCGTTCGGGCCGACATGGCGATGCGGATAGGGCCGGAAGTCATGGACCCGGCAGTCATAATGATCGCCATGCGCCGCCGCGTCGCTCGGTGCCGCCAGGATCGCCAAACCAAGGCAAAGGCCCAGCCCCAGAAGCATGGCGGTGGTCGCGCGGCGCGCGCGCGGGATGGACGTGAACATCAGCGCCTCCTTACTCGATGATGCGTCGGCCTCATCGCCGACCGGCTCGCTTGCTGCTTCGCGCTCAATCATGGCGATGTCTCGGCGCGCGCCCTATATTCGGGCGATGTTGGAGACATTGAGATCCCTTTTCGGCGGGAAGGAGAAACCCGCCGCGCCTGATCCGGAAGCGGAGACGCGTCTCGCCGCGGCGGCGCTTCTGGTGAAGGCGGCGCAAAGCGACGATGACTACGACGCGTCCGAGCAGGCGACCATCGACGCCGCGCTGTCGCGCATGTTCGCGCTGTCGGCGGAGGACGCGCGCGCTCTTCGCGAGAAGGGCGAGGCCGCCGCGGCGGACGCGCTCGATTTGTTCGGCTTCACCCATGCGGTGAAGGAGGGCGTGCCGTTCGAGGAGCGCGCCGCCTTCATGACCGAGATCTGGCGCGTCGTGCTGGCCGATGGACGGCGCGACGCCGATGAGAACGCGCTCATGCGCAAACTCGCCGGGCTGCTTTACGTCTCCGATGTGGAGAGCGGGCTCGCGCGCCAACGGGCCGAACAGGACTGACGCAGCGGAAACGCGGCGCATTGCGCGCGCCGCGGGCCGGCGTAAACTCCGCGCGGCGTCGGCCTCGTGCCGCCGCGCGGGAGCCGGGACGCTGCGCATGTCTGTTTGGGATAAAATCGTCGAGGCCGTGAAGCGGATCGCTGGAGGCGGCTCGCTGTCGGACATCTTCGGCGCGCCGACGCCGCCGGATAAATCCGTCGCCTTCACCATCGCCGTCGTCGCGCTCGGCGCGAAGATCGCCAAGGCCGACGGACTCGTCACGCGCGACGAGGTGGACGCCTTCAAAGAGGTGTTCTTCATCCCGCCCGGGCAAGAGCGCAACGCGGCGCATGTGTTTAATCTCGCGCGAGAGGATGTCGCCGGCTTCGACGGTTACGCCCGCCGCATCCGCGCGATGTTCGATGATGAGGATCAGCGCGCGACGCTTGAGGATATCCTCGACGGCCTCTTCCACATCGCGGGCGCTGATGGCGAATACGCGGATGAAGAGCTCGCCTTCCTGCGCGAGGTCTCAGCGATTTTCGAGATCTCCGATCGCTGTTTCGAGCGCCTTTTCGCGCGGCATGATCCTGCAGCCGGCGGCGATCCCTATAAACTCCTCGGTCTTGAGCCCGGAGCGGACATTGAGGCGGTGAAGCACGCCTGGCGGAGCCTTGTGCGCGAGACGCATCCAGACCGCATGATGGCCCGCGGCGTGCCGGAGGAAGCGGTGAAACTCGCCACCGAACGCCTCCGCGTCCTCAACACCGCCTATGAGCGGATCTTGCAGGAACACCGCTGAAGCTCTGGGCGTCTTTGCCCGAGGCGATGGTGACGAGCGGGTTGCGTATGCTCGGGTAATGGCGGCATTATCATTCAACTCGGTTAAACTGAGCCAAAACGAATCATTGGCGCCACTCTCCAACTCTTACTAGCTAATTAAATGCAGGTTTCGAAAGTGCGAGTGCAAACTGGTCAGGCTCGGAGCCGCGAATTTTTGAAACAAATAGAGCGTGTACGAATGAAGAATTCCCCAAGCGGGTTGCATTAATGGTGCGTTGGCCGCCAAAGCCTCCGGCAAGGTGGCTCTCGCCTATTTATAGGGTTGGTTATTTATAGGGTTTATTGGATTTTCCATGGCGATCATTCTTGATTTTGCTGTGTTGCTTGTCGCCATCCTTTCTGGGGGACTTTTGTTTTCAAAGAGGCTCAGTAGGAGTTTTCTTGCGACTATCGCTGCTGCTATTATTGCGATCGGCTCATCTGTCTTTTTTATTTACGATTTTTATAGCGTGGGAAATCGGTCAATATTCTATTCTGCTAGAGAAAATGCAAATGATCCTCTTCCACCTGGTTTTTCTTTTTTGAACTTCATCCCCCCCCGTGACGCAATGGTGGCTATAAGCACCCAGAGTGAGACGTTTGACGCAGACTCAGTTTATTCAAATGATCTTCCAACTAAAATAATTTACTGGATTGAGCAGGGGCATAATTTTGTAGAGTTGTTTCTTCTGATTGATAGAGTGGTAGACTCGTCAAATAAAATAAAAATGGGGAATGATTATATTGTAAAGCTTGATGGTCAAATTCAATCAAATGCTCTTGCTGGATATTTTGCGAAGGGTAATTCAAACCTCTATCTTCAGATTTTGAACGCACACCCTCGCGACATTTTTGTAAGCATAGGTCTTGTGGACTTTGCTTCCTGCGCATTTGGGGCGCCGGTCGAGCACGCAGTCGATCTGCCGCGCAGAATCACACTACTGGATCATTTTGGACGGGTGATACACCGACATGTTGTGCCCTCGTCGCAAATTCGTAATATTGACTTAGTTTCTGGCGATCGGAGTTTCTCTGGGGAGAATTGCAAGAGACTATATGAAAGTGGGTAGTCCGAAAATGCAGGCGATGAAAGCGGAAGCGCTAGTCTTGCCGTTTATTAGTTGCGCTTAAAATTCTGTTACATTCGGTTGTAGTTCTCAGGTTTAAACTTTCATCTATTTCTAGCTAGGAGTATCAATGGTGAAAGCGCTACTCTGAATATACCGCCGCTGCGGTCTTCGGCCCAATACTGTGGCTGGCGCAAGTGGTAGATCAGCTTCAGCCCTACAGCGTCGTGCGGCGTCCCGACGTCGCTACGGTCGCCGTGCGACGCAGTCGATCTCCACCAGAGCGCCGAGCGCCATTCCGGTGACGCCGACGCAGGTGCGGGCGGGGCGGCGATCGGCCGGGAAATAGCTGGCGTAAACCGCGTTCATCGCCGCGTAATCGCGCTCGAATTCCGTCAGGAACACGCGCGCTTGAACGATATGCTCATGGCCGAGGCCGATCTCGCCGAGGACGAGGCCGAGATTGTCCATCACCCGCCGCGTTTGCGCTTCGACGCCCAACGGCAGCGTCTGCTGCTCGGGCGGCAGGGAGGAGGCGGGATCTGTGGGCATCTGACCGGTCAGGATCACCCAGCCATCGGCCTCCACCGCATGGCTGAAAGGCGCGACCGGCGCTGGGCCGCGCGATAGCAGATGAAAGATCGGCGCGGCGCGCTTCGCGTCGGTCATCGCTGGGGTCTCCTCGTCATTGTTTTCGTCTTGAAGGATTTCCGCGGCGAACGCCCAGGCGCAGCCGCGGGGCCGGGGCGTTCGCCCGGCCCCTGAGACCACGCGATCCCTCAGCTCTCGTGGCGCGCCGTGATACGGTCGTCCAATGTCGCTATCTGGTCCCGAAGGAGCCGACGATGACAGAGATTTCCCTCAGCGCCGATTTCCTCGAATGGTTCATCGTTAAGGCGCGGGAGTTCGAAGTGAAAGACGCGGCGACTGGCGCCGCCGATGACGACGATCCGACCGGTTCGGTCCTTGAGGACCGCGGCGACGATCCGGTGGAGTATGAACTAACCCAGGCGATCGATGATTTGAACGACCGACAGCAGGCGGAGTTCGTGGCCCTGGTCTGGACCGGACGCGGCGTCGAAGAGGGGAGCGATCCTGAAGACTTCGAAACTTTAGTCGCCTTGGCGAGCAGCGAGCGAACCAATAAAACGTCGGCTTATCTCCTCGGGATGCCTCTTTTGCCCGATTATGTGATCGAAGGCGCAAAAGCGCTCGGCGTCGACGTCGATATCTGAGCCGTCTCTTCTTCTGCGCGCTGCGCCGCCGCCGGATGGGAATGATCGGTTCGCGGCATGCGCGACTTTCGCACGGTAAGCGTTGTTCATCCAACGTTTTCGCTGAGCGCGGCGAATATTGTCCGGCGCCAGGTCGCAGTCTCTCAGAACAGGGAAAGCTCATGTCGGAGAGCGACAGTTCGGGCCCAGGCTGGGGCCAAATCGTTGGTTACATCAAGCGGATTATGGACAAGCGGTCGATTGAAAGGCGGCGCGTCTTTAAAGACGAAATTAAATACGCCTTCCAGGTCGCCGAGAGAAATCATGGGGTGTTTTTGGAAATACTACACGAAATCAGTTTGATGGCCGCCAGAGTCAAGCGGCTGGGGCAGGCGGGCCAGAATGATATTGACGAGTTCGCCGACCTTTCCGAAACGGCAATCGAGGCTGCGCTCCGAAAGCGAAATATTGGACGCGCGGAGAGGCGGCAGCTTTATGAGATGGCGATACTCTACAAGAAGGGTGCGGTCGGTCTCTCGAACGATAAGATTTTGGCCTTCTCATCTGATGAGCTGAAGGATATTCAGGGGTATTTTGTCAGCATAAAAGAATACTATGAATCTGAAGCTGTTGGGTATAAGCATGAGATTAAGACGCTTTGCATGCTATTGAAAGACATTATCGTGGAGGCTGGGAATTCAACGATCGGGATTGAATTTGATAATCGGATTGTTGATCTTGAGGGTCGTATAAGTGAGTATGAAAGTCAGATTGAGAGTGACTGGGCGGATGTAGGGCGCTGCTATGAAAGGATTAGATTAAAGCTTAGGCAAGCTTGAGTGTGGCGACCTTTAAAGCTGATTGCGCGCATGGCGTATTTTTATTCTGATTTTGATCATTTTGTCACAGCGGGCGTTCGGTTGATTAAGTCGAAAGCCGAGCGGACCGCCTATACAATCGTCATTATTTGAGACGGGGTGTTGCTCTCGTTTCATCTCGCATGCAGCTCGGGCCGACCTCGGCGCCGTTCTCGCGCGAAAGGATGTCAGCGCCACGGCCCGTCTGGCCAGATCACCGCGGCGACCGCGGCCATCGCCGCATCGGCCTCAGGATCGGCGCCGGTCGCTCGCTCGAAAAAACGCCGGCGCTCCTCCACGGCGCGTTCGGGCGGGCCGCCGGCCATCAACTCGATTAACCGACAGTCCCAGCCGGCTTCCAGAAGCGCCGGCGGCACGGCGCGCGGCTCTTCCAGCGCCATTCGCACCCAGCAATCGCTGGCGGCGCCCTGCGTGTCGCCCTCCGTCTCGCTGATGCGTCGCCGCGCCGCCTCGCCGATTTCGGAGAGCGACGGCGTATCGGCCCAGCCAGGCTTGACGCGCCGCGCCAAGGCGTAGCGGATCAGCGGGCGCCATTCCGGCGCCGCGGGCGGCTCGGTGTCGCGTGCGGCGTACGCCGCTTTGATCCGCGCCGCGCTTTCCGCCGCGGTCAAATCGGGCGCGGCGATCGGGCCGATCACCTCGCCCAGCAGGTCGATCAGCACCTGCGCCGCGCGTTCTTTCAACGCGCATGGCGCCAGCGCCTCGACCGCATAGCCGGCGCTGGCGCGCCAGCAGCTCTCCAGCGCGTCGCGCAGCCCCGCCGTTCCGCCCCCAGCGGCCGCGGCGACGATCGCGCGCGTCTCCGTCTCGATGCGTTCAAGGTCCCGCGGCGTCGGCGCGCCTTCAGCGGCGGCGGTCGGCGGCGAAGGGAGGAGCAAGCCCGCCAGCGCGGCGAGCCCGATCGCGGCGGCGCGCGCGCGTCGCCCACGGCGCGGCTTAGAGCGGGATGTTGTCATGCTTGCGGAACGGCTCTTCCACTTGCTTCTTGCGCAGCGCGGCGAAGGCGCGAGCGATCCGCTTGCGCGTGTCTTGCGGCCGGATCACCTCGTCGATGAAGCCGCGCTCCGCCGCCACGAACGGATTGGCGAAGCGGTCCTCATACTCCTTGGTGCGCGCCGCCAGCGCCTCCGGATCTTCAAGATCGGAGCGGTAGAGTATCTCGGCCGCGCCCTTGGCGCCCATCACCGCGATCTCCGCCGTCGGCCAGGCGTAGTTGATGTCCGCGCCGACATGCTTGGACGCCATGACGACATAAGCGCCGCCATAGGCCTTGCGCGTGATCACCGTCACCATCGGCACGGTCGCTTGGCTATAGGCGAAGAGCAGCTTCGCGCCATGTTTGATGACGCCGGCGTATTCCTGCTTCACGCCGGGCAGAAAGCCCGGCACGTCGACGAAAGTCAGGATGGGAATGTTGAACGCGTTCAAAAACCGCACGAAGCGCGAGGCTTTGCGGGCGCTGTCGATGTCGAGCACGCCGGCCAGCACCAGCGGCTGGTTCGCCACGACGCCGACGGTGCGCCCATCGACGCGGATAAAGCCGGTGAGGATGTTCTTCGCGAAATCCGCTTGGGTCTCGAAGAAATCGCCGTCATCGGCCACTTTGCCGATGAGCTCTTTCATGTCGTAGGGCTTGTTCGGATTATCAGGGATCAGCGTGTCGAGGCTCGGCTCGACGCGGTCGGGATCGTCCGTGGGCGGCAGGATCGGCGCTTCTTCGCGGCTCGACAGCGGCAGGAAGTCAAGCAGGCGCCGCGTTTGGTGCAGCACCTCGACATCGTTCTCAAACGAGCCGTCCGCGACGGAGGATTTCGAGGTGTGGGTCTTCGCGCCGCCCAGCTCTTCGGCGGTGACGACTTCATTCGTGACGGTCTTCACCACGTCCGGGCCGGTCACGAACATATAGCTGCTGTCGCGCACCATGAAGATGAAGTCGGTCATCGCTGGCGAATAGACCGCGCCGCCGGCGCAGGGGCCCATGATCAGCGAGATCTGCGGCACGACGCCGGAGGCGCGCACATTGCGTTTGAACACTTCAGCGTAGCCGGCGAGGCTGTCGACGCCTTCTTGGATCCGCGCGCCGCCGCTGTCGTTAAGTCCGATCACCGGCGCGCCGTTCTGCACCGCCATGTCCATGATCTTGCAGATTTTCTGCGCATGCGTCTCGGACAGCGATCCGCCGAACACGGTGAAATCCTGACAGAAGACGTAGACGAGGCGCCCGTTCACGAGGCCCCAGCCGGTCACCACGCCGTCGCCGGCGATCTTGGTGTCGGCCATGCCGAATTCCTGGCAGCGATGGGTGACGTACATGTCGTATTCTTCGAAGGTGCCTGGATCGAGCAGCAGCTCGATGCGCTCGCGCGCCACCAGCTTGCCGTTCTTATGCTGCTTCTCGATCCGCCGCAGGCCGCCGCCAAGCCGCGCTTCGGCTCGTTTGGCCTCAAGCGCCTCCATAATCTCTTTCATGTCTCGCCGTTCCTCTCACTGCGCCGCAGCATCGCCCTCATCTCTCCAGCAAGGCGCGCGCCCAGCGCAACTCAACCCCTGATCGAGGCGTAAAATTCTGTTTTTCCCGGCCCTGGATGAATACAGAGCGGCCTCCGCGTCCGCCGGGCTATAGCGCGCTTGCGCCATCAAGGGAAAGCGGGCGTTGCGCCGCAAACAGCGCTGTTCGCCGCAGGGCTGATTTTGTTGCGCCGCAGCGCGGGCGTTAGCCCTCGCCGCGGGCGGCCGCGCGGGCCTCGATCGTCTCGCGCAGAGCGTCTTGCGCGGCCGCGTCGATCGGAAAGCGCCAGATCACCGCCACCGCGAGGCCTTTAAGGATGATCGGCGCGCCGGCGTAGAGAAAGACGAGCGCGCTCAGGGCGAAGCCGCTGTTTTCAGCGCCGCTCTCAAAGCCCACAAGGCCGAGCGCGATGGCGCCGGCGCCGCCGGCGAGCCCGCTCGCGCCTTTCAGGATCACGGACCAAAGCGCGAAGTAAACGCCGGTCCGCTCAGTCCCGCTCTCGGCCGCGTCGACATCGACGACATCCGCCTGGATCGCCGGCGGCAACACCAGATCGGCGCCGTAGGCGAGGCCCGTCAGCACGCTGATCGCGTAGAACCAGGCGATGTCGCCCTCGCCGAGCAGCGGCACGAGCGCGAAGAACACCATGGAGTAGAGCATCGCCACGCCCCACAGCCGATGCTTGGAGAGCCGCCGCGACAGCACCGACCAGAACGGC